>JBCDBC010000066.1:0-11057 GCA_039184535.1 Bacteroidota bacterium
GGGAATCATGTACCAGGGTATAGCCCGAGACGTAGCTGGAGTCTCTAAACAGTTTGTTAATCTGAATGTAGGTATCCGAATACTAGACCCCTCGGATGTGGTTGTCTATGAAGAAACCCATGTGTTAACTACTGACCAATACGGCCTTTTTAAATGTGTGATAGGTCAGGGATCCGTAGTTTCAGGTACATTCTCATCCATAGATTGGAATTCTGGCCAATTTAAAGTTCAGCCTGTCCTGGACGGAACACCTCTCACAGTTCAGAATTTACAAAGCGTCCCTTACGCCCTTACAGCAGAAGAAGTGGACATGGATTTGTCTGAGCTTGCTGACGTAGATCTTACCGGACTGGCAGCCAATCAAGTGCTACAGTATGACGGTAGTCAGTGGGTACCGGGAGCGGGCGGAAATACAGTCTGGAGCCAGAATGATAATAGCGCTTACTATAATGGTGGAAGAATAGGAGTAGGCGTGGATGCTCCTTTAACAGCTTTTCACATGGCAGATACGGCTAATGTATTGTTGGGTGATTCACTTACGGGAGAAGGATTTAAGCTTATATGGTACGCACCTAAAGGTGCGCTCAGATTCGGGTATCTTTCCAACCCTTTCGGAGGTTACAACTACAACAGGTTCTGGGATTATGATTCTGTAGGTTTCTTTTCCTTTGCAGGTGGACAAAATTCCAGAGCAAAAGGATTTGGAGCTTTTGCCTGGGGATCATTTGGTTGGGCTGATGGTTCCGGTTCCGTGGCTTTCTATGGAAACGCCAGAGGGAATAATAGCTATACTTTTGGAGGAAACTCTAAAGGAAGAGGGAGCTTTACCGTAGAAGGAACGGCAGAGGAAGAAGGAGGTATAGCCATGTATGGATATACTGGCGGAAGATATGGCGTATCCATAGGGGGAGGAACTACCGGACTAGGAGCTTCTTCCTCCAGAGAAGATTATGCCATAGCCATAGGGTGGAATTCTGATGCCAGAGGTCAGGCTTCCATAGCTTTGGGCCCAAGTGATGCTTATGGCTACAATAGCTTTTCAACCGGTTGGGTAACGGAAGCCAGGGGAAACTACTCTTCTACCTTTGGGTACCACACTAATTCCTATCCATATGCTTCTATGGCCCTGGGTAGGTTTAATACCATAAGTGGGGACAGTGCTTCATGGGTAAGTTCTGATCCTATTTTTATGATAGGAGATGGAACTGGTACAGCTGCCAGGTCTAATAGCTTCATGATTCAAAAGAATGGACAAACTGCCATAGGATATGATGCTCCTACAGGTATGCTTCATGTAAGTGATGTACTAGGCACCCTGAATAATGGAGGTACGCTAGACCCCACACGGGCTACCCTGCTATTAGGAGACACCTCAGGCGGTTTAGCATTTGATCAAAACCAAATTGAGTCCATTGGAAGCCCTTTATACGTGAACTTTAACTCTGCTGAAGACTTCAACCTGGTGAATGGTGGTGGTCAGGTAGGCATAGGCCTCTCCAATCCTACTGACAAGCTGCACGTGAGTGCTGCTGCGGGAGAGGATGCGGTACGTGTACAGGTCGGAGGAACTACCGCATTCAGAGTGCATGACAACCTGGGGGTTTCTTTAGGTGCCAATTTAAATCCACCCGCTAATGGACTATATGTAGAAGGTGAAAGCATCATAAATGGAGTTCTTAGACCTAATGATGACGGAGCTTCTGACCTGGGTAGTCCTCTCCGAAAATGGGGAGATATATACGCCATCAATGGTGTGATCCAGACCTCAGATGCAAGGCTCAAAACCAATATTCTCCCTATAGCCTATGGATTGAGCACGGTACTTAGTCTACAACCTGTTTCCTTCAACTGGAAAACGGATCAATCAGCGGAAACCAAGTTGGGCTTACTTGCACAAGAAGTTCAGGAACTCATACCAGAAGTGGTCAAAGGATCCCCCAATGAAGAAGTTCCTTTAGGTATTCAGTATGCCGACCTGATCCCGGTTCTTATCCAGGCTATCAAGGATCAGCAACAAACCATTGATAAGTTCCAGCAGGTAAATCAGGAACAAGAAGATAAAATTTCCGCCATTAGGAAAGAGCTGGAAACATTAAAAGCCCTAATTCTCTCAAAGAATGAGTAAGTATATCCTCATACTTCCAGCCTTGTTTTATGGGATTCTGCTTAATGCACAGAGCCTGGAAAGGTACGTCTTTGGTGTAGCCGGAGGAATAGAGACCGTAGGTACAGACACCTATATATTCCACATGGGAGAAGCCATAGTAGGGACAGACTTTAGTACAGAGCCTTATGTTACTCAGGGATTCCTACAGCCTATTGAGGATGCCATTCTCTTTAACCAAATTGAACTAAACGGAAGCTTCCTTGGAGATGGGGTTCTACTCAGCTGGAATACCTCTACCATAGAAAAAACTGACAGGTTTGAAATCAAAAGGATGGAGGAAGATGGAGGTAGTACACTTCTCGGGCAGCTTTCCGCTAGGGAACAGGTGTTTACTTATCAGTTTCATGATCCTCTTTCCAGAATACCCTCAGAAAGAAGCAGGATTTATCAGATCACCTGGATACAGATAAATGGTACTCAAATTCAGAGTAATTTGCTCGAAATAGTTTTCCCAAGGGGTACAGCTGATTTTTTTATTTTCCCCAATCCTGTTTCGGATGTACTTTCTGTAGAAGTGTCTCTCCCTACTAAAGAAACAGGGGACATCAGGCTATATGATCTTCAGGGAAAACTTATGTTCCAATCAAATGCCCTGGATTACGGTAGTCAGATTTCCTTGGATGTAAGTAAGTATCCTTCGGGTATCTATATGGTATCTTTTTCTTCGCCATCTCACAGGCAGACACGCCTATTGGAAGTGCTCCATTAAGCCTTGGAGGGTAAACTCAATTTCATGTTAGAGGCTATCTCTTCAATACCTTTTTCATAGCTGACCCACTGTTTCCCGAAGGTGGTATCAAACTTATTGCTGCTGAACAGATAATCAGAATCTAACTGGTAGTTCATTTCCAGCATCTCTTTCATGGGCTTAGAAAACCAGCTAAGAAATTTCATCATGAGAGAGGAAACATTAGCATACTTTGGGGAAACCTGAAACACCTTAGCCGCCAGTTCTATAAACTCCTTTCCTGTCAGTACCTTCTTATCTGTTGGTAAATGCCAGACCTGGTTATAGGCACTATCAGTATTGCCAAGGAGGGCAGTAGCTTTGGCAGCATCTGGTACGTAGGTATAAGAATGCAAGTGGGTATCACTTACCAGACATTGGGCGGATTTACCTTCGAGGAATTTTTCAAAAATGGTCAGATAGGGAATGCTTAGGGTAGTTTCTCCATAAAAGTCTGCTGATCTGGCAATGAGAGCGTTTATGGATCCCTTATTTATAGCGTCATGTATGTGCTGGGCTACCCTGGCCCGAACTTCTCCCTTTTTACTGGTAGGATTTATGGGAGATTCTTCTAGCATCCACCCATCCACCTTCCCATATAAATATACATTGTCAAAGAAAACCAGCTTAGCTCCATGTTCTTCACAAGCCTGAATCACATTCTGAATTAAAATGGGCCAGTCTCTTTGCCATATGGTAGTATCATAAGGGAGACCCACCGTTAGATAGACAATTTTAGAGCCCTGGATAGCTGTCTGTGTTTCAGCCAAGTTGAGAAGATCCGCTTTCACGAGTTCATGAGAATGACCTTGGGGCTGCTGAGGATTTCTACTCACCAGCCTGATCTGATCAGAGTATGAGATAAGTGCTCTTGCCAACAATTTTCCAATTGCCCCATTAGGGCCCAGAATTGTTTGCATATCATAGTATTAGGATAAACGCTAAACTAAGCGTTACTGTGGATGCTTGGGTAAGGATTTATAGAAAGTAACAAAAAATCACTAAAAACCTGAATATTTTCCCGGATTAACTGACGATATTTTACTATTTAGTGCTTCTCCGTAATTTGAGGAATATGGAAAATCTTGCCGACAACTGCTGAGTGTCTCCCCAGTTCTTTCTGATCTTTTCCATAATCTTCTTTACAGGATCATCCGGATTATGTTTCATATACTCTGTTACTGCAGACCATGTGTAGAGGTATCCTTGCAGCTCTGAGAGACTCATCCATTTTTCTACAGAAAAATCTTTATCTCCTGCTAGCTCTTCAAACCCTTTTTTAGTACCATAAGATTGATTGGCCTTAGGGGACCTGTCAAAATCCCAGTATTCTGCTAAAATCTGATTACATAATTCATTCAAGAGGGCATCTATTTCATGACTGAATGTTGGAAGGCCATATCCCCAAATAGCCAAAATTCCTGAGGGTTTGATTACTCTGTGAACCTCCTCAAAGAAGTGCTTACCATCAAACCAATGTAAGGCCTGGGCTACGGTTATCAAGTCAAAGGAGTTATCTGAAAAATAGGTTTCTTCTGCTCTGCAAATTTCATAGGCAATATTCTCCTTTTTAGGGGCCAAGCTTAGTTGAGGCTGACTGATGTCAGTGGCATAAACCTTCTCAAAATGCTTAGCCAAGGCGGTGGCTACCTGACCATTTCCTGTTGCGCAATCCCAGGCACAGCTATTCCCTGAAAGCTGGGTATAGATATGCTGGTATAACTTTTTAGGATAAGCTGGCCGATATCTCTTGTAGCCTACCGCTCCTTCAGAAAAATAGTCTTTGGGTTTTATCATAAAAAATATGGTCCTAAGCTCGATGAGAACAAAGAGATTTTGGGATCATTCCTGTCTAACTTTTGAAGGAAGTGCTAAATCCATTTCGATTAAAATCTATTTAAATAATAGTAAAAATTCTTTTCTGCTTTCACCTATTATTTCAGAAAACCTTATTTGAGAGAAGATGTTAGATGACTCCCGCCGTAAACAGTAAAATTTCTCTAGAAAATAAACAGCTTCCCTCCTCCTATAACTTATTCTCCATAACCTATAACTGTATGTGGATATGATCATCATGCCTAACAGCATAACAGCCATGAAAGCGAACCTTTCTCTTGTCCAATTTCCATCTAGATGTCAGGTGAGGTTCTAGGAGAATTTTTCGAATTCTTCTGTCTTTAGTGATGTTCCTAATCAGGTGAGCGGTAGCAGGCTCATGTACCAATAGATCAGAGTGGAGGACTCCCATACTGGTATATTTGGTAAAATCATACTGCCAATACCCCTGATTCAAGCACATGGAGGTGGTATTAGCTTCTTCCTTAGTAGGGTCCAGGTAGTACCCATATCCGCTAAAGGTAGGTTTCTGGTTAGTTAGTTCTCCATTTCTTTGGTACACAAAAGTCAAATCTATTTTTTCTCCATCATCATGACTTCTATGAGGGAGAAGAGGAAATCCATCTATGAAAGGATGGGCGGCATCCATGTATACGAGTTTTGTACCTGGATATCGTTTTTGCAATTTCTCTGCCTGATCCTGCAGAACCTGATTCAGTTCAGGCTTTACATAGTTTCTGTTACAGATATCTACATACCAGGAGACAGGTTGAAGATTTGCACTTTTCTGGACAGGAACTCTTCCCCATCTTTCTGCTAAGGCAGGAACCAGAAAAAAAGTGATAAGCAAATAAGAACTTATAAAGATCCCCCACTTTACCCATCCAGATACCTTCCACAACAGAAGAAATACCAGGAAGTAGATGACTCCCCCTATTTGGGTAAAGGCTGTCAGGAGAATCACCATGAACAGATGTGAAATCATCTGTAAGATTACATACAAGGCTCTTTTACTCTTTCCAGGTTTCTTGGCCATCATACTCATCAAATCAATAATGGTGATGATCATTATACCTAGACTAAAGACCCAGGGTTACTTTCATTAGGCTATTTATGCTGTCATCTAACGATTTAGGTAGGTGAGTTAGACTTTGAGAGAATTTCCTTTTCTCCCCCTAAAGAATTTCTTCAAATTACAGTTACACTAGTTATGATGAGGAAAATTTGGTCTTTATTCCTCCTACTTCTGTTATCCACCCCATTTTTACCTGCCCAGACAGACGAGATTAACATCTCCGCAGCCTTTTCTACTTTTATAGACTTGAAGATAGTGGGGAATGCAAATGTAGAGTGGGTAATTGCCACGATAGATAATTACAAAAATGGCTTCACTCCCTCTGAAAACATGATCACCTTTCAGGTTGCTTCTTCCAATAACTTCTCTGTAGCCATGAGCATGACACCTCTGGCTGATGCTAGTGGAAACGAAATAGATTTGAAAAACATACTAGTCAGGCTGTTTGTCCCTACCTCCAGGTCCGCTGAAAAAGGTGTTCGTTGGGATTGGGGGACAGAAGACTACTACACCCGAACTACTGCCTCTGGATGGCTAAAATCAGCTCTTTGGTACCCATCAGCAACTGAAAAGGTCATTCTCCAACCAGGTTCACAGGGTAATGCCGGTACCTATGAACAAAACGAGTTTATCATTGGGCTAGGTCTGGGGCATCCAGCTACTTCCAACGTAGGCATGACCAACCTACTGGAGCAAAACATCTCCCCTGGCACCTATACAGGTACCATGACCCTGACGGCTATTCCGGAAGCTTTGTAGGTGGGCTGAGTGAGAGAATGAGAGAATTTTGAATGGTTGAATGAGAGAATGAGTGATAAACCAAATCTAACGGTAAGGCTACCATACTAGACCTAACTATTAATCCAGGCGTCTATACGAGTACCATCGTCTTGACCGCTTTGGCAGCAGTAAACTAGGCTTTTGGGGTTAACATTTTCTTCTCTAACATTTAATCACAAAAAGAGGAAACAAAATTCAATGTTTAAACGTTAACAAAGCATAATCAATAAATTGATGTTTAAACATTAAACTATGAGCTACAAAGAAAAAGCACAAGACATTTACAGCATGATGGGCCAGGGCCAGTTACTGGAAGCCTTTGACAAGTACTATGGTGACAATGTGGTCATGACTGAGCCAAGAGGAACCAGAGAAGGTAAAGCTACCTGCCGTGATTATGAAGTTCAGTTTCTGGGCATGGTGAAAGAGTTTCACGGACTTGAGATCAACAGCATTGCCTCTGATGAGGAAAATGGGGTTACCTTCATTGAATCTACTATGGATGTTACTTTCCAGGACGGAAACAGAGTGAAAATGGAGCAGATTTCTCGTCAGCAGTGGGAAGGAGATCATATCGTACACGAGCGTTTCTACTACAACAACGGTTGATCCACGGAACCTGTAAGCTGAAAGGCCACAGATCTACAGAGACATTTCTATCTGTGAATCTGTGGTTATTTTTTACTAGTAAAAGAGTACCTCATCTACAAATACCCAGGCAGGCGTTCCAGCACCTCTATGCCAGTCAGGGAGAGATTTAAGGGTTTCCGCTACTACCTTGAAGCAGGGGTATTTTCCCTTAGGAATATCTATGGGCACGCCGCCTGTCACATTAGGATGGAAAGATTCAACTTTGTCTGTACTTACAGAACCCAGCTTCTTCAGGCTTTGCTCATTCTCTCCTCCCCATACAGTTACCTTAACTGGCGGCATGATATAAGCGCCTATATTTCTCCCATAACTTAAGGTTACCTGCTTTATTTCAGGCACCTCTTCCTCAAAATAGCAGTAAGCAGCAAAGTCCGTATCCTGATAACCTAACCAGCCTGGAACTCGAAATTGATCTGGGTCCGCTTTTTCGCCATCTATGAGGGTAGCAGCCCCTTTACCAGGATAATTTTTATGCGGTGGATAAATCAGCTTAGCTTTAGAGGGAAGTGTCCCCTGGAGAAAGAAATTATTCTCCAAAACCTCAGAGCTTTTCCAACCATCTACGAATGCCTTCACTTTAATGATGGTAAACCTATCCAGCAGCAACGGCTCAGTATATTCGGGTGATTCCAGGCTATCTGGATCTGTCCCATCTGTGGTATATCTGAGCTTTACGCCCGGAAACTTATGTACATATGAGACCGCTTCCTCCACCTTCAGCAGATTACTCTTGTTTAAGAGTCTGGGAGGATTTAGGGCGAGAATTTCATTCTCATCTGGCACATATCCTGTATAGACAGTGAGTTGAGAATTACTATCCTCCAGCTCCTTAAGCTCGGATTCTTCCAGGTCTGTACTCCAGACATATAATTCATCAAGAGAAGACAGTTTTTCGATTTCGTTCAAGGCTGCTGATGATACCTCCGTATTTGAGAGAGAAAGGGATTGAAGGTTCTCATTAGCAGATAATACGCCTAGATTCTCTCCACTAATATCTGTTCCGTTGAGAATGAGTTTCTCCAGATTGGGGAATTTAGCCAGGGTTGCGAGATCTTTGTCCCCTATGGGAAGATCCGTCAGGTTAATAGAAACAATTTGATCACGTGCTTCTAAGAGTTCCTCTAAAAAAGAAGGCTGATAGGTTTTCCTGATAAATATAGTCGCTTGTAAGGCCGGTGAACCAGCAGATATAGGGGTTACTGTCCTTAAGGGCGTATTGAGCTTCTGAATCAGGGCAGGAGAGGCCGCTTTGAAGGCATAGGTCTTTGTAGTTGGAGACGATAGTTCAAAAAACTGACTGGCGAGCTGGTATACTGGATCTTCAGGCTCATACTCAGCCAGCGGTTTATCAAAATGGGCACCTGAACGTATCCACTCATGCAATAAGCTAATTTCCAGTTCTGACAATTGTCTTTTCCCTTCCGGGGGCATATGCTCCTCATTCTCCATAGGCAGGTGGATCCTCTCCATCATGCTACTGGAATCTGGATCCCCTTTCTTCAAGATGGGTCCATGCTCACCGCCAGCCATTAATAGGGCCGGGTTACTCATCACCAATTGGCCCTTAGATTTACCTGTATTATGACAGCTAAAACACTTCTGTTCCAGAACTGGCTGGACAGCGGCCAAATACAAAGATGTTTCCGGGCTGATCTCTAATGATTCTTCCTCTTGAATAGGTGCTAATACATAATCTTCCCCATGGGTTAGTTCTCCCCCCCAGTGTCCTGCCAATACCATCACCCCAAAAGAAGACAGTATCATTCCGGTAGATATCCGTTTGGAGTTACTAGTACTACTGTGCAGCACATACCAGAGATAGAGAAGTACACTCAGCCCTACCCCACTCCACTTATGCCAGGAAAGTGAATCTGGGTTATATCCTCCTTCCAAAGAAAGAAAAAGGCCTGCTAATGCCGTAAAAAAGGTACATAGGGTGGTGAGAGCTAATAAGCTGGTAAAAAGCAGTTTCCAGGAGGCCTCCTCCATATACTTTTTCAACAGCCAACTCACTCCCAAAGCTACCATCATCCCTATGGGTAAATGGAGAATCATAGGGTGCATTCTCCCCCCTACCTGTAGAAAAGTTGGCAGGTTTATCTTCTCCTCAAAAAAGACCAAAAATAGCAGTAATACCAGTAGCCCAAAAAGTAGATTGGGCATGATCCTTTGAAGTAATTTCATCTTACGCGAGTATTCCTTTTACGACTTCTCCGGCCACATCTGTCAGCCTGTACCTTCTTCCCTGATGCTTATAGATGAGTTTCTCATGATCCAGTCCCATCAAGTGGAGGATGGTTGCATGGAAATCATTTACATGAACCGGGTTTTCAGCTATGTTATACCCAAATTCATCTGTTTCTCCGTAGGAGATTCCAGGCTTAACTCCTCCTCCTGCCATGAAAATGGAGTAAGCCCTAGGGTGGTGGTCTCTACCATAATTCATCCCACTGAGCCTACCCTGGCAGTAGTTAGTCCGTCCGAACTCTCCCCCCCAGATAACTAGGGTTTCATCCAGTAACCCTCTCTGCTTAAGATCCCGAATGAGCGCAGCAGTAGGTCTATCTACATCTTCAGCCTGTAGCGGCATCTGCTGAGCCAAATTATCATGCTGGTCCCAGCCCTGGTGATATAGCTGCACAAAACGAACACCTGCTTCGGATAGCTTTCTTGCCAGCAGGCAGTTGGCCGCATAAGTACCGGGACTCAGGCAGGAAGCTCCGTACATTCTCACGATATGGTCAGGTTCTTTTTTCAGGTCCGTCAATTCTGGGACAGCCGTTTGCATGCGGTAGGCCATCTCGTACTGCTGCACCTTAGTCTGTATCTCAGGATCATTAAACTCATCAAATCCCATATGGTTAAGTTCAGCCAACTTATCCAGCATCCTCCTACGTGAATTTCCATCCATCCCTTTGGGATTTTTCAGATAGAGAACTGGATCATCACTATTGCTAAACTGAACGCCCTGGTGTACGCTATCCAGGAAACCGTTGGTCCAGAGCTTGGCATATACCCCTTGGCCATTTCCTCTTCCCCTAGAGAGAAGTACACAAAAGGCAGGTAGATTTTTATTCTCGCTACCCAAGCCATAGCTAAGCCAGGAACCCATGGAAGGTCGGTTACCCTGCTGAGCTCCCGTCTGCATAAAGGTCAGGGCCGGGTCATGGTTAATGGCTTCTGTATGCATGGTCTTGATGACACATATTTCGTCTGCTATGCTAGCTATATGGGGAAACAGCTCACTTACCCAGATCCCGCTCTCGCCATGTTGATGGAACTTAAAATGGGAGCCTACCAAGGGAAACTTGCTCTGGCCCGCAGTCATACCTGTGAGCCTTTGGCCATTTCTGATGGAAGCCGGTAAATCCTGCCCCCTCATCTTATTCAAGAGCGGCTTATAGTCGAAGGATTCCAATTGGGAAGGAGCTCCATTTTGGAAGAGGTATATGATCCGTTTAGCCTTTGGGGCAAAATGTGCTAAACCAGCTGGTAGGCCATCTGTAGCACTATCTTTACCAGAAAAAAGGTCCGGCATCAACAAGGACCCCAAGGCCGCAGAACCTACGCCTACACTTAGTTTCCCCAGAAAATGTCTTCTGGTGATATTAAACCTATTCTCCATTAAGGGATTTGACATACTGAGAGAGGATTAATGGTTTTGAGGTATGAATTAATTTAGAATGATTGAGTTTTGAGTGATGAATGATTGAGTTTTGAATGATTGAGTTTTGAATGATTGAGTTTTGAGTGATGAATGATTGAGTTTTGAGTGATGAATGATTGAGTTTTGAGTGATGAATGATTGAGTTTTGAATGAC
>JBCDBC010000067.1:0-10934 GCA_039184535.1 Bacteroidota bacterium
ATTAATTTTTAGTACTTCACCTCGTTCATTCTGGAACCGTCCGTATTAGGTCCATTCTCCAGGGCTAATACGCCTCTTGGGCAAACAGCCGCACATACGCCACATCCTACACAGGAGGATCTCACGATATTTTGTCCACGCTGGGCATACCATCTTACATCTATGCCCATCTCACAGTAAGTGGAGCAGTTTCCGCAAGAGATACACTGACCTCCATTAGTGGTGATTCTGAAGCGAGATTTGAAACGCTGAACCAGTCCCAGGTAGGCTGCTAGTGGGCATCCAAATCTGCACCACACCCTGTTTCCCATAAAGGGGTAAAAGCCGGTTCCTATAACTCCCGCGAAAATAGATCCTATGGCGAAACCGTATACTTCCCTCACCTTAAAGCTGTTCAGAAAGCCGATACTGGAAGCACCACTGAAATAAGTGTATAAAACCAGCCCTGTCATGACCACTGCAAAGGCCAGAACACCATGAATCAGGTAGCGTTCTATGTTCCATGCTTTGAGCGATTTATCAGAAAGCTGTCTGTAAGGGTCTCCTAAAGTCTCGGCTAATCCTCCACATCCACACACCCATGAGCAGTACCATCTTTTCCCAAAGAAATAAGTCAGCAGAGGCACGCCTATGACGGTCAATACAGTACCCCAGACAAACATAAATATCCCGAAGGTTCCAGAAGAAATATGTTTATCTATATTCCAGTCAAAGAAAAAGTAGTAATTCAGTGGCCATGCATTTTTCAAATCACTATCAGGTAAGTTTAGTTGATAGAGAATCTGGGGAATGATGAAGGCGAAGGCCATTTGAAAGAAGATGATGGAGGCCGTCCTTACTTTGTGGTAGTTGCTGTGCCTGTACTTCGCAAACATTCTTACGCCCATAACTACGATAGCTATCGTATAGAGGAAACCATACATAAACCATTGACTGGCCGCTTCTCCCCTTAGGGCGTAAGCTACAGGATCCATGAGGGTAATCCATTCGGCTATGTATTGGTGGTAGAAGTATAGGAGAATGTAAAATCCTACCAGAAAGATTCCGGCGAGAATCCCTATCAGGCCACGGTTATGTGCCGAGCTAAAGTAGATGCCGTTATGTTTGATACCCGGCATTCCATCAAAGAAGGCTGGGTAAATGTACATCAGCGCACCTATAGAGCCCAATACGATGATGAAGAGGAAGAAGGCGTATTTGTTGCTCCAGAAGATGCCCTTAGCGGTGAGCTTGGCAGCCTGGAACACATATTCTTTAGCGTTCCCCACCTGTAGAGAAGATACATAGGCATTAGCTGCCACGCCAAACTGCTCAGTGATGGCAGTCTTTAACGCTTCCCCATCTACATATTCTCTTCCTATCATCCATGAGGTGTAGTCTGAGATGGTTTTGTGTAAACCTTCGGGTAGTGCTTCTTTGGCTGCAGTATGTAATTCTTCTGAGAAGATAATGGGGCCGGAGCCAGCTTGTGAAAGGGCAGCATCCGCAGCAGCTGATAATGAGGCTGGCTCTACGCCAAAATCATTATTGATGGCCTCATTCGCTTTGGTAAAAGCACCCTTCAAGGCTGAAAAGTAGCTGAACTTATTTCCAAAGTGCTGACCCTTTAGTTCAGAGAGAGATTCTACCAGATAAGATTTATTCTTCTCATCAAAGGACTCGCTCCACTTGGCGAGGTTCTGGTCGGTGATTTCATACTGACTGATGAAGATCAGTGCGATGAAGGTAAGTAATGCTGACACAAACAGTCCCAGCCCTATATATTTTATAAGTTTCATGTTAAAAGTGTTGAGAGAATGAAAATTGTGGTGTACATCACTTGTTTAGGACAGCGAGGACGTTTTTCCAGCCTCTCTTGCGTTTGAGTTGAATATTAGTTCCGTTTTCCTGATTGTATTTGGCTATGATGTCAGCTTCATACTCCTTGAAGAATTCCGGGTCAAAGTTGGCTGCGCCAAGATTTGGTAGAACTTCTTCTATGTGAACTTTGCCTTCAATCCATTTTTGGCAGACGTTTTGACGGTATCGGATGCCCATGAGATTTACCCCTAGTAGTCTGCCATCATCTATGGCATATACCAGCCTGATTGATTTATTGAGCTTGGGGTGTTTCCAGAAAAAGTGTTTTTCTCCCTCCTGCACGGTATTTCTCACGTCTCCATATACCTGGTACTCCATGTCAATGAACTTGGCGGAGTTAAACCAGAAATTCTGACGGTATGGAGTAGGATCTCCGCAAAGAGTCTTGGCTAGTATAGGTCCCATTTGTTTACCCGTATACCATACAGCTTCAATGGCTCTTCTGCCAGCAAGTGGATTTCTTAATTCTGCACAGTCTCCTGTGGCATAGATATCAGGCACACTGGTTTGTAAATACTCATCTACCAGGAAAGCGCGATTAGTTTCTATTCCGGCTGATTCAGCCAGGGAAATATTAGCATGTACACCAGCAGTCAATCCCACAAATCCACAAGGGATCTCTTCCCCTTCATTAGTGATGACCGCTCTCACTTTTCCATTCTCATCCGGGAGAATTTCCTTCAGCTCTGTTTTAAGTCTTAAGTCTATGCCGTGAGTCTGGAAAATCTCCTGGTTGATCATTTCAGACTCTTCAGGAGGCATTACCCCATTCCAAAAGCTTGATTCTCTTACCAGCAGGGTAGCAGGTATATGACGGGAATGGAACATCTCTGCCATCTCTATTCCTATCAGTCCTCCTCCTACTATGACGGCCCTTTCCAGTCCTTTTGAGTATTCTTCTATGGTATCCAGATCCTGCTTACTCACCATCCCTCCTACACCCTTCAGATCCTGGCCCGGCCAGCCAAACTTATTGGGCTTGGAACCAGTGGCTAGTACCAGCTTATCATAGCTGAGGGTAGAGCCGTCAGAGCAACTCAGCTGCTTGCTGGAAGAATCGATCTTGTCTACATGCGTAAAAAGCAGATCTATCTTATTCTTTTTCCAAAACCAGTTTTCATAGGGCTGAGTATTTTTATGCTGCATATGCCCCATGTAAATGTACATGAGAGCAGTCCTGGACCAGAAGTACTCTGTCTCAGAAGAGATGACAGTAATCTTATGATCGCTGAGCTTACGGACGTGTCTGGCGCAGCTAATACCTGCAATACCATTACCAATGATGACTATGTGCATGAGTTAGGAGAAATCTGTTGATCAGACCAAAACATATAGAAATGGATATGTACTTACATAATCTAGGTAAATCCTACTAGGGGATCAAAACCTATACTAAGTAAATAGGGTTCTCTTTTTCAGGCTGTCTGTTGAAGGACATTCAATAGATTTGAACCTATATTTTTATAAAAGCTGTATTTTAATTGTATGTCTACCTCGCTTGCTGAAGAAGTTGCAGCCTTTATCATGGGCTCCTTTGATACCTATCTGGAGGACTTTAATGTGATCACCAGACGGTCCAAACAGAGATTTGAAAATAGAGAATGGTTGGAAGTCCAGTCTGACTCTAAGGAACGCTTGAATTTGTATAAAAGGAGAATTGCCAAAATTACCCGCCTGGTAACCCGTATGATGGAGGGCGAACATGCCAACTGGGAGGTGTGGCGACAGGCTAAAAATCTTTACGCTGTTGAATGTGCTAAACGGAAAAGCTATGAAATCGCGGAGACTTTCTACAATTCTGTTTGTCGAAAGGTGATAGGAAAGATGGGTGCCCATGAAACCCTCATGTTCGTGGAGGATGAACATAAGCAGAGAGAGTATGAAGGGGAAAGTGAAGTATTTAAGACCTATTCTCTGGAGAATAACTTTGAGGAAGTGGCTAACAGTATATTGGCAGACTTCCAACTTAATGCACCCTTTGAAGACTTGGAAAGAGACCTGGAATTTGTGAGGAAAGCCATTTGGCCTGCCTTGATTAAAACTCATCTTGATAAGGGAGGGACCCGCTTTGAAGTGCTAAACTCTATCTTTTACGGAAATAAAGCTGCCTACATAGTGGGAAGAATAAGCATGGGAGATACCTACCGTCCCTTTGTGATTCCTCTGCTTCATGGTGAGAATGGAATTTTTGTAGATACCCTCATTCTTTCTCCTAATGACGTAAGTATCATTTTCAGCTTTACCAGGTCCTACTTTATGGTAGAGGTAGACATTCCTTCTGAGCTAATCCATTTTTTAAGGACGCTTATGCCCATAAAGTCCTATGCGGATCTATATGCTTCCATAGGATTCAGTAAGCATGGGAAAACTGAACTTTACCGCCACTTTGTAAGACACTTATCCAGATCTAGTGATTCTTTCATCATAGCCCCAGGGATTAAGGGCATGGTGATGTCTGTGTTTACCCTTCCTTCCTATGAGGTAGTATTCAAGTTGATTAAGGATAAGTTTGATCCCCCCAAGACTTCCACGAAAGGCCAGGTAAAGTCTAAATACCACTTGGTAAAACTACATGATAGGGTAGGGAGAATGGCAGATACCCACGAGTTCGAACACTTCGTGCTACCCAGGGACCGCTTTTCTGATGAATTGTTGGAAGAGCTTAAGCAGGTAGCAGGCTCCATAGTGAGAGTGGAGGGAGACAAGGTTATCATCGATCATCTGTATACTGAGCGAAAAATGACCCCTCTTAATATCTTCCTGGAACATGCCACAGAGGAAGAAGGGGAGGAAGTAGTGGGAGAGTACGGAAACTGCATTAAGCAGCTAGCCAAGGCCAATATCTTTCCAGGAGATATGCTCCTGAAAAACTTTGGGGTTACCCGCCACAATCGGGTGGTGTTTTACGATTATGATGAAATTGGCTATCTGACCGACTACAAATTCCGGAGGCTTCCCGAAGACGATGACGATATGTATGGGAGAGAGCCCTGGTTTGCAGTAGGAGAGAATGATGTATTCCCGGAAGAATTCAGACACTTTTTGATTGGGCGGGAAGATATACGTGGGATTTTCTTTCGCTTGCACGATGACCTTTTTGACCCTAAATTCTGGATAGACAAGCAGAACCGTATCAAAGCGGGAGAAGTGATGGACTTCTTTCCTTACAGACGAAAAAAGCGTTTTCGCAATGTTGATACCTGATTGTTCTATATTTGTGGCAGATAAAGAAAGACATGAAGAATACCTACGGTCAAAGAGGCGTTTCTGCCGGGAAAGAAGATGTACATTTTGCGATTAGAAACCTGGGAAAAGGGCTATACCCAAATGCCTTTGCCAAGGTGCTACCAGACATGGTAGGAGGAGATGAGGAGTGGTGTAACATCATGCACGCAGACGGAACCGGGACCAAGTCTTCTTTGGCTTATATCTACTGGAAAGAAACAGGCGATATTTCTGTGTGGAAAAATCTGGCTCAGGATGCGCTGGTTATGAACCTGGATGACATGGTATGCGTGGGGGCGACCGACCAGTTTATTTTTTCTAATACCATAGGGAGAAATGCCTTCCATATTTCCAGAGAGGTACTGTCAGAAATCCTCATGGGGATGGAGTCTTTCTTTGAAATGCTGAGATCTTATGGCATAGAGGCAGTGAACTCTGGTGGAGAAACGGCAGACGTAGGAGACCTTGTGAGAACCATCATTTATGATGCCACGGCTTTCTCACGTATGAAGCGGGCGGATGTGATTACTAATGATGACATAGCTGCGGGTCAGGTCATCATAGGCCTCAGTAGTTATGGACAGGCGGTCTATGAAGATGCCTACAATAGCGGCATAGGAAGTAATGGTCTTACCAACGGGCGTCATGACATGCTCCATGCTGACTACCGAGCCAAATACCCTGAGTCTTTCGATGCCAATATCCCTGACGGATTAGCCTATTCAGGTAAGTGGAAACTGACAGATCAGCCAGATGGATTTCCACTGGACGTAGGGAAGATGTTGCTAAGTCCTACCAGAACCTACTTGCCTGTGATGAAGAAAATTCTCTCTGACCATAGATCCAAAGTAAAAGGGCTCATCCACTGTACGGGTGGAGGACAAACCAAGTGTATGAAGTTTGTGGAGAACCTACATGTGGTAAAGGATAACCTCTTCGAAATCCCTCCTATTTTTAGTCTTATCCAGGAAACCTCTCAGGCAGACTGGGCTGAAATGTTCAAGGTATTCAATATGGGCCACAGACTGGAAATCTTCTGTGATCCCGCTGATGCGGAGGTGCTGTTAAAAGAGATTGAACCCTTCGGGATAGAAGCCCAGATTATTGGGAGATGTGAAGCTGCCGAGGAGAACAAACTGAGCATTCAGCATAAGGACATTTCTCTTACTTACTAGCCCTTTCAGACATTGCTTATCTGCGGATAATTTGATATGTTAAAATTACTATGGGTGAGCAAAATGTTAAGATCCTTACACAGGATAAAAATGAAATGCAGCGGTTTGTCCGGAGGCTGCTGAGAGACGTTCAGGCACTAGAGCACATGATAGAACACGACTGGTTTGAGACAGGCGTGGTACGTATAGGAGCTGAGCAGGAGATGTGTCTGGTAGATGATTGTTTTAAGCCTGCTTCCAGAGCTACGGAAGTCATGGATAAGTTCACAGGTGGAGTCCCGGACTGGCTGGCTACTGAACTGGCACGCTTCAATCTCGAAATCAATCTTTCTCCCAGACTATTCACCGGTAAAGCCCTCTTTGAGATGGAAGCTGAGTTGAGAGAACGACTCCAGCTCATCAAATTAAAAGCTGCCGAAATAGACTCACAAATAGTGCTTACGGGCATACTTCCTACCATCCGTAAGTTTGACCTGGAAGACAAGAACATCACCCCCAAGGAACGCTACTTCTCCCTCATGAAAGCCCTACGCCAAATGCGCGGGACCGACTACGAATTATACCTCAAAGGCATAGATGAATTAAGCCTACGCCACCCATCAGCACTATTGGAAGCCTGCAATACCAGCTTTCAGGTTCACCTACAGGTAGAGCCTTCCAACTTCGTGCAGATGTACAACATCGCACAAGCGTTAACAGGGCCTACTCTGGCTGTGTCAGCTAATTCTCCCTTACTGCTTGGGAAGCGACTTTGGCATGAAACCCGTATCGTACTTTTCCAGCAATCCATAGATGACAGAAGATCCAAGGATTATGTTCGGGATAAGAGCCCCAGAGTAACCTTTGGGAATGAGTGGTTGAAGGATTCCATCCTGGAGATCTATAAGGATGACATTGTGCGTTACCGGGTGATGCTGGGGAATATGGAGGATGAAGATGTTTTCAACTCCATCAAAGCCGGGAAAACACCTAAACTCAAAGCACTACAGATTCATAACGGAACCGTCTACCGTTGGAACCGACCTTGTTTCGGGATTAACCCTGATGGAACGCCTCACTTGAGAATAGAGAATAGGGTGCTACCATCCGGTCCTACCATATTAGATGAAATGGCCAATACCGCCTTCTGGCTGGGAGCCATGATAGGCATGGCAGATGAGTATGGGGATATCACTCAGCAGATGGACTTTGCAGATGCCAGGGATAACTTCATCAAGGGCGCCCGTACAGGCATGGATAGTAAGTTCACCTGGGTTAATGATCAGAAGATCAGTGCCAGAGAATTAATTGTAGAAGAATTAATTCCGTTAGCCAGAAAAGGCCTGGAGAAACACAAATTAGACAAAACGGATATAGACCGTTACCTGGAGGTGATTCATAAGAGAACAGAGAAACATGCTACTGGGGCCAGATGGATGCTCAGGAGCTATACCAGCTTCCTGAAAGAAGCCAATAAGGATGAGGCCCTTACGGCACTCACTGGGCTTATTCATTCTAACCAGGAAACCGAAAAGCCCGTCCATGAATGGGACTTACCCAAGCTGAATGATTTCCAGAATTATGCGCCTGAGAAATTACTGGTGGAGGAGTTCATGATGACGGACCTCTTTACTGTCCAGAAAGAGGATATTCTGGAACTGGCTGCAGATACCATGGAGTGGCGAAAGATCCGCTACCTGCCTGTAGAGGATGAGCAGGGTAAATTGGTAGGTCTACTCTCTTCCTGGCTCCTCATGCGCCATTTTTCCAAAAGGGCTCGCCTGGATGATGCCGAAGCACTAACAGTAGGAGATATCATGCACAAATCTCCCGTTACCATTTCTCCTAATCAAACGGTGGTGGAAGCCGTAGAGCTGATGGAGCAGCATAGTATTGGCTGCTTACCCGTAGTCTCTAACGGCGAATTAATCGGGATGATTACAGAACAAAACTTTCTTCGCTTGACTAATCGACTGATTAAGCGTAGTGTTGCAAGTCGAAGCTGAGGAGATTTCTTCTACTAGCTCCGGGTTTAAACCCGGAGCTAGTAGAAGAAAGATAAAATGATGGTTTCACAATCATCCATTATGAGCCCACCATTTCAATGGTGGGGAAACCTAATCTCAGCCTATAGTGAGAAAGCGAAAATCGGTGTATGAGTCAGTTTGTTTCTGAAACCCGCTTGCTGGGGCATTTTGAAGGAAAAGTTGGAGGCCCTTTACTCATTGTCATATGTCAGATGCATGGAAATGAGCCTGCTGGAACGGTGGGCTTTAGAACTGTGGTAGACCTTCTTCAGCAATGGCAATCAGACACAGAATTCGATTTCTACGGAAGAATGGTGGGTTACATAGGGAATATGGCCGCCCATCATATGGGGATAAGATATCAGGAGTTTGACCTGAACCGTATTTGGAAGGAATCCCACATAGAGAGAGCCAGAAAGTATGGCGACAGACGCTTTCCAGAATATGGAGAATTACTGGAACTCCATAAAGTTATTCAACAAGAAATAGAGGCTTATCCAGCAGAACAGGTATTCATCCTGGATATGCATACCACCACTGCCAAAGGAGGGGTTTTCACCGTTCCGGGCCCTTCTCAGGAGTCCAAAGACATAGTCTCCTCTATTCATGCGCCCACTGTAAATGGATTGATAGAATTTCTCTCAGGTACCCTCATCCAGTATGTACACGAGCATTATGCTGGTAGGCCCATTACTTCAGCCGCTTTTGAGTCAGGTCAGCATGTATTACCTTCCTCTGGCCGCTATGCGACAGCAGGTATACTGACTACCCTCTGTAGAATGAGAATGCTACCTGCCTCCTACTTGGAGAATGAATATAACGAGGAACTAGCTACTTATGCCAGTATGCTCCCTGTACAGACCAAGCTGGTCTATCGCCATGCCGTTACGGAAAAAGATGAGTTCCGCATGCTTCCTGGCTTTAAAAACTTCACCCCCATCACTAAGGGAATGCTCCTCGCCCACGATAAGAATGGAGAGATCCTGTCGCCCTTCTCGGGCCACATGCTCATGCCCCTCTATCAGGATAAAGGAGATGATGGGTTTTTTATTGTTCAGGAGATTGAGTGATTGAATGCTCGACTATAAATTCTCACTGTTAAATCGGAATGGAAGCTTTCGGCACTCAAGAAGTGCTATTTCAATGCAGGGTAATAGGCAGCTAAAGCAGCCTGTCCATGAATATAAAATGATTACTTTTTTGGGAGCGCATTTCAGCTCCATAGGAGCCAAATTACATTTAGCCCGTAAGGGCACCATTATGTCAGGCGCCGTAGGTGCCAAACCAAGCTACAGCACAGCCCCCGTTAATTCACCACAGCCTCTTCCATAATCACGGGAAGCCAGGAGTTACCAGCAGATTTTTCTGTGACGTATAGCCTTCCAGCAGCTTTTCCATTGACACTCTTGAACTGCCAAAGGTCGTTGTCTTTGCTGCCTATGGGGAGGTTGATTTCTGCTGAGGAGGTTTGCTGGTAGACCCTCACATCTGAGAAAGCTACCTTGCTATTGCCCGTCCTGAAAGAGAAAAACTTACCCGACTGAATCGGACTGGAAGGATCTTTCCAGCTCAACACACTCAAATCATTCAAGTAGACGTCTATCTGACCCGTAGAAGGTGTATAGGTGACCTTGCAATCGTATTCCTTACTGGGGTTCAGGTTAATGAAGGAGGCATCCTTTAGGAGGAGATTCTCCTTATCTGCCCGGTAGACCTCCACTTTATCATTCTTATCATCATGATTTCTGAACCATATTAGATAGGAGTTTCCTCTATTGGCATTCAGGGGATCATCTGCAAATATGTGTATCCCAAAACGGATATTGTTTCCTTCGTTGATGAACTGAGCCTTCCAGTGGTAAAGGTAAGTTCTGGCATTGCCCTGTTGGAGGGCAATGTAGATGTTCCCATTGTCCTCACGGATATCATTCTGGATAAGCTTGCCAGCGTTGACCGTCCAAAGGCCTCTTTCCAAACGCCAGGGTTTATTGGGGAAGCCGCCTGAGAATTCATCCAGTAGGAATCCCCTGTCTCTGTTCGCTACCCACATGCCCCCGTTGAAAGAGGCTGGCAGGTAGAACTTATTTTTCGCGCCTAAGCTGATGAGGGCGTTCTGGGAGTAGGGCCCTTTCAGGAATTGATTGGAGCGAGAGTTTCCATCTTCAGGTGGAATCTCAGGATCAGGATTGACGACTACATCATCCCCTGGAGGCGGAGGAGTAGGTGTTTCTTTTCCGATGACAGCAGTGGAATAAGAGGTAGGCGACCACCTGATTCTTCTATCTACCAACAGAGAGGCTACCTGCATGCTCATGCTATTCTCCGGAATAGAAATCTTAGCGGAAGCCTGCCTGGAATGATACACAATGAGATTATCCAAAGTCAGCGTACAATCAGCTGTTCTGATAGAAACGGCTTTACCACTTCTGTGAGGATTGCTGTCTGTCCAACTGGCTGCAAACTTATTATTTACATAGACCTCAATTTTCCCTTTGACAGGGTTGAAGATGACCTTGTAGTCATACACCTGGCCTGTTTTGATGGAGACACTTTTCTTGGCCTGACGACTGAAGCTGTCATTAATGGTTTTGTAGATTTCTACAAAGTCTCCTGAACTCCCATCTCTTATCCATACAAAGTAGGAATTCCCTCTGTCCGGTTTCTGTGG
>JBCDBC010000068.1:0-10897 GCA_039184535.1 Bacteroidota bacterium
CCACCTGAGCAGGAAGAAATGAGTATGTCTCCTTCGGGATTACCAATGCTTATGGAGATAGCCAGGACTTATTCATAGAAGAAGCAGAAGGAGATGCTTACCTGGAAAATGGAGAAAAAGTACCCTTTGAGACCAGAAAAGAAACTATAGTGGTCAAGGGAGGAGAAAATGTGGAGATAGACATACGCTCTACAGCCAGAGGACCTGTTATTTCAGATTTCCCAGTCTTTGGTGTGATGACAGATGATGTGGTCAGTTTACGCTGGTCAACTGCAGAAAGCAAAAGTCCTTCTCTAGGCATCAACAAGCTGCTGGAAACCAAAAATGTAGCTGAATTCAGGAAGGCACTGAAAGAGATGGACATCATGTTCTTCAACTACGCCATTGCAGATGTAGAAGGAAATATAGCTCACCAGTCTACTGGTCTTGTACCCATCAGACAGGACCATCAGGGAGGGGTACCACAAAAAGTAAATGGCGGCTCCAGCTGGTTAGGCTTCATTCCTAAAGATGAAATGCCGCATATGTTGAATCCTGAAAGAGGATGGATAGGTACTGCTAACCATGACACTCGCCCGGATGATTATGCGTATTACTACTCTTCTCACTTCTCTCCCAATTACAGATACAGAAGGATGAAGGAGTTTATGTCTCAGGAAAAGCTATTGGCTCCTGAGGATTTATGGAACCTCATACTAGATGTGAAGAATACGCAGGCAGATGTGCTGAAACCTTTATTCGTTCAAGCGCTGACCCAAGAAGAATCCACCCAGGAGTTGGCTAACATACTGATGGAATGGAATCATGAGGACGATGTAGATGAGGTGGGTGCAACTGTATTCACTGTACTCTACAATGAGCTGGTGTACTTAATCCTGGATGATGAGCTCCCGGATGACGTAGAAGATATGTTCTGGGAAAGTGTATACTACTGGAATCAGCGTCTGGATAGTATGATTCTCTCAGAGCACGCCTTTATAGATAATGTAGAAACCGAGGAGAAAGAAAGCCTCACAGAACTCATTGTGGAAGCAGGCACCAAGACCCAAGCCCTCTTAAGTGAGCGTTTTGGAGCTGACCCTTCTGGATGGACCTGGGGGAAATTGCACACAGTACGGTTTTTTAGTCCCATTCGCCCAAGTGGAACTGGTAGCGAAATGCTGGGTGCAGAAACCTTCCCTAAGAGAGGTTCCAACCAAACCCTTAACAGAGGGGGCTTCGTCAAAACTAAAGAAAGAACCTATGATACGGGGTGGTTCAGCTCCTTCCGCATGGTAGCTGATATGAGTGAGAAAGAAAAATTTATGGGTGCCCTCTCAGGAGGTAGTGCAGCTCGAATCTTCCACCCTTACTACAAATCTCAGCTAGATCTGTGGAAGTCAGAAAAATGGATTCCTTACTGGATTTCTCAAGAGCAGGTAATGGCTAATGCCAAGTATGAGCTGACATTGGAGTAAGTTCGAGATTTGCTTGAGTTAACTACAGATTAAACGAGTCCCTTCAAAGCCCTCCTATCTATTTTCCCAGAATCATTTTTCGGGAGTTCTTCCAGGAAGTGGTAGTGCTTGGGTATTTTGAACTTGGCTAACTTATTCAGACAAAAGGCCACAATCTGTTCCGTTTTAGTAGTTGTCTCTTTGAGAACCACAAACGCTTTTCCTACTTCTCCCCACTTGGGATCAGCTACACCTACCACTGCTACTTCTCGGATGGCTGGATGCTCCAGCAACACTCTCTCCACTTCCGCAGGATATACGTTTTCTCCGCCTGAGATAAACATGTTCTTAATTCGGTCCACCACGAAGAGGTAGCCTTCCTCATCTTTCATTACCCTATCCCCTGTGTGAAACCAACCATCCTTGATGGATTCTTTTGTAGCCTTTTCATTCTTCCAGTAACCTGGCGTAACCATAGGGCCTTTTAACAATAATTCCCCCGCCTCACCAGCAGGTAGATCTCTTCCAGTCTCATCCACAATTCTGGTCTGCACGTAAAAGTTAGGTCTCCCTATAGAACCTTTTTTTCTAATGGCATCATCCTGATGTAGGGAAGTCAGATTAGGGCCTACCTCTGTCATACCGTAGCCTTGTCTAATGGGTACACCTTTCTCATGCCATGTTTCTATGAGAGGAATGGGCATAGGTTCACCTCCCACAATCAGGTAAAGGAGAGAGTCTAACTTAGAAGTGCCAAACGAGGGAAGTTCAGCTATCATCTTTAACATGGTAGGAACCCCCATAAAAATGGAAACTGACTCATTCTCCAGATGTCTCAGGATAGCATTAGCTTCAAATTTCTTGGCTATCCCTACAAAAGCTCCATGATGCAGAAAGGGCGTTAAAAGTACATTCCATCCACCAGTATGGAAGGGAGGCATACAATTTATGGTCCGGCTTTCAGCATTTATGATTAAGGAGAGGGAAGTATTTATGCTATTCCAGAACAGCATTTTGTGGCTATAAATGGCTCCTTTAGGTCTGCCGGTAGTACCAGAAGTATAAAGAATGAAGAGAGGATCATCTTCCAGATACCTCGGGGCAGGAAGATTTCCTACTGCCCCCTTTTCCTCATAACAATAGCGTTCTAATGCCCCTAAGGACTGAAGGGTAACTCCCTTAGCGGACCTGATTTTCGGGGAAATAAGATCAGCATATTTCTCTTCTACTATGATCCAGGAAGGATCTGCATTTTCTATTAGGTAGTCAATTTCTTTAGTGGAGAGTCGATAGTTTAGAGGGACAAGAACAGCTCCTGTTTGCTGCGCCATAGAGAATAAGCCGACATAAGCCGCACAATTTTCGGCTAGCACTACTACCCTATCTCCTGCTTTCCCCATCACTTGCTCCTGAAAATACCAGGCCAGTCTTTTCCCTACCTCATGTAGTTGCTCATAGGTCAGAGTCCTACCGCTTTCCAATTCCTTTATGGCTACTTTATTCGGGCTGTATGTGGCCCATTTCCCTATCCAGTCTTCCTGATACATGAACGTTCACATTTGATTAGAGACGGAAAGCCGCCGCAGCAAAGGCCAGTCCTCCTCCAGAACCGATAAAAAAGACTACATCATTTTCTCCAACCTGTTTTTTCTCCCAGGCATCATTAAAGGCCATAGGAATACAAGCTGATCCTGTATAGCCAAAATGATGCATGACGGTATGTCCCCTCTCCCTGGGTACTTCTAATCGATCCAGGGTTTCCCATATAGCATTGATGTTTATCTGAGTGATGAAATACCTGCCTACCTCCTGCGGACTAATGCCAAGTCTTTCACAGAGCAAATTAGCCATTTCTGTCCATATCTCAGGGTTCAGTTCCTTGGGAAACTTTTTCACAAACTTAAGTTGGTGGTCGTGATTAGCGAGGACCTCAGGACTGATTGGATTGCCTGCAGCTCCCCCATAAATCCCCATCCACTCATTGTACTCTCCCTTGCTGATAAGTTTGCTACTTAGAAAGCCCTTTCCTTTTTCTGGGGAGGCAGCCAGCAAGACTGCTCCGGCTCCATCTGCAAAGAGCGTGACTGTCTTCTTATCTTCCTTATTCAGGTATTTACTCATGGCATAAGCTCCCAGCACCAGTACATAGGTATACTGATTATCTGCCTGGATAAACTTAGAAGCAGTGTCCAGAGCAGTTACAAAACCCGCACAAGCCGTGTTGATATCGAAGGTGCCAGCATTCACAGCCCCTAGTCTATGCTGTAGCACAGAGGCCGTAGAGGGAGATACATACTCAGGTGTATCAGTAGCCAAAATGATGAGGTCCAGTTGTGAAGCATCGACTCCAGCTCTCTCCAACGCCTGCCTAGCAGCTCTTTCTGCCAAATCTGCTGTACTCTCTCCCTCCTCACACCAGCGTCTTTCATGTATATGTACATTCTCACTCAACCAGGTACCTACGTCCTCATTGAGAAGTTTATTGAAGTATTCATTTGTCAAGACTCTATCAGGAGCAGCAGCACCTGTAGATATGATGGTTGCATTTTGCATGAAGGCTTGTAATTAGTTTGTTCATTTAAGAATTAAGCTGTACCCCACCCACTTTCTGTTTATCATACCACCACGCCAAGGGGATCAGCGGACATATGGTTCCTATCAGTCCGATAGCAGCCGTTACACCAGGATTTTTAAAGGGAAGTGTGCTATCAGGAAAAAAGGATTCACCGAAAAAGAATAGCCCAAAATGTATGATCAGCGCTATGATGGAGGCTATCCATACCTGCTTAATGCTGACGTTTTGAAAGGTTACTCCCACAAGCAAGGGAGGAACAGCGGCCAGTACCAATCCATACACCCCTGCCTGACCAAAAATTCCCAGCAGCTTGGGTGGATTCAAGGTTACCGCAAATACGAGCACAGCAATGACTACCAGCACGATCTGACTAACCTTGAGGGCAAACCTCATTTTCTCCTCCTGGCTTTTACTATCCTTTCCAGACTTATTGATCAGGTTTAGTACAAGGTCATTGGCCGTTATAGTGGCTAATCCTACCAATAATCCATCAAGCGTAGACATAGCAGCTGCTAATAATACCACACTTATCACCGTGAATAACCAGTCGGGAAAGGCTTGCTGTAAGTAGACTGTCATGACCAGATCCTGGCGGAAGGCACCGGTTTCTCCATCCACTAATAAAGCAGGGTCTACCACTTCCCTCGCCCAAAATCCGGCTAACAGTAATAGACTGAAGAGAAAGAAGACCAGTGCGAAAACCCCTATATAAGATTTGACAGCATTGTCTGTCTTGACATACAAAGCTTTGGTGAGAATGTGAGGTTGACATACAAGGGCTGCCCCAATGAGGAAGCCTGCTATATTGGTGGAGAAAGGACTGTTGAATAACTGACTATCTGGATTCGTCCAGCTCAGGAAATGGGGAGAAACTGTTTGCATATTCTCCCAAAACTCTACTGAATTCATCATGGTATAAATGCCTCCTCCTATGATGAGCAGGCTCACGCCTATCATCAGAAAGCCCTGCAGCATATTAGTGAAGACATGTGCATAGGTACCACCTACGAGAACATAGCTGGTCACAAAGATGAGGGTAATCAGTAAAGCCGCTACATTAGAAACACCTAATAGCTTTTGCATGACTATGCTGATACCACCTACCAGTAAGACGATGAAGGCAAAACTTAGCAGATTGAGAAAGGCAAAATAGAGTGAAAAGGACTTGGAGGCGTAACGTTTTCCTATCCAGTCAGGAATGGTCAGGGCATGCAGGGCTACTCCCATTCTTCTAAACTTGAAGGAGAGAATCACCAGCATAAAGACAAAGCCTACGTATACGCCTAAGCCTAGGTGCATAAAAGCAGCCAACCCGTCTACATATACAAAGCCTGGATTAATGATGAAGGTCGCAGCAGAAGCCGTAGCCGCAGCCAGGGTTACCCCCACCTGCAAGGGACTTAGGTCTCCTTTCCCAATGGCAAAGCTGCTGAAGTCCTTCGTCTTTTTGTGTCCTTGCCATCCCAGATAGAAAGTACCTATCAGGTAAAGCCCAAATAGTATCCAAGCCAGCATACAGATTCCTTTATCTGAGAGAAAAAAAGAGGACCTCATATCGGCAGGATACAAGGCCCCTGGGATCCAAAAAAGACACTACTATCTGTTTCCAGCAGTTGGAAGATTTACTTTCAATTCCAGTGTATATAGTCCTCTTGTTGGAGGTGCTGCCGTAAATTCTCTTAAATCCTGATTGAAGAGGTTACTGGCAGAAGCTGCTATGGAGAAAGACTCATTGATACGATACCCTAAACTAGCATCTACCGTTACAAATCCACCCAAAGGTCCAAAGTTATAGGTATCTGCACTTCTGGCATCTTCTACTATAGGTACGCCTCTGTAAGTAAGTCCTTCTATGGTTTCTGAAGCTATCTGGAAGCTTGAGAAGTAATTATATTCCTCCACCCATCTGGCATAGAAGTTCCCAAACCACTTACTGCCACTGTAGTTCAGTCCTACCCCTCCTTTGTGGGTAGGCGCATTTACCAGGATATCCAGGAAGTTTACGGTTCCATCGCCATTGAAGTCGTTTTCAGGATCATCCTCATCCACTGAGTAATCGAAGTAAGAGTAGTTAAATCGGGCGCTCAGTTCAGGGGTAATGTAGTACGTAAGTCCCACGTCAACTCCATAGGTGTTTACCTGACCAAAGTTGATATAGGTACCTACCAGTCCGCCCCAAATGTTGAAGCCAGATTGCACTTCTTGTATGGGCGTATTTCCTCTTTGGGTAGCTACCCCTATGATAGTTAGTGGGCTCAGGAAGTCTTTTGAGATGTTGTAATAGGCATTAGCGTCCAGGTACAGTTTCTCACTCAATAACCCTCTATAGCCCAGCTCAAACGTCTGTAGCTTTTCTACCTTTTGCTTTTCTACGGTTGAGCCATCTGCCAATGTAAAGCCTTCTGAGTTCCCAAGGATGAGTCCAGAGAATAGGTCTCCAAACATATTAAGAATGGTAGGAGCGGCTATCCCTTGCCCATAGGTCAGCCTCCAGGTTCCTTTCTTCCCTACATTCAGAATACCCAGCTTAGGGACAAAGTTGAAATCATAAATCTCATGGTTGTCTGCTCTGGCGGCTGCAAGACCTCTCCATCCACCTCCAAAATCATAGGTCAGATGTGCATAGGCTCCAATCTGAGCCACATTAATGTCGCCATTTCTGTCCAGCAGATAGGTATTTTTACTGTTAGCCATGTCAAGCTGGTACTGAGCACCCGTTACCAGAGAAAGCCTCCCAAACTCATTGTTATACTGAACCTCAGCATTCAGTCTTTCAGAGTTGTCTTGAAATAAGGCCCCATTTCCGAGTGATAGCTTTCCTCCAGCCGTATTTTCAGGTACCCCTGCATCCAGTAAGGCATAGTAGTTCTTGGTACGCTGGTCTATGGCGTAGGTACTATCCGTACGGCTTAAGGTGTAGTACACTTGAGCAAACCAATTTTTATTTGTGAACCTCAGCTGGTAGTAGTTGATGCTCCAATCTCGGATCTGGTTTCTCCCTACATTGGTAGGAGAAAGGTAGGTACTGTTACTGTAGCCAGTATTGAAGATGATATCTGTATTGGTATTGGGGCTGAAGTAGAGGGCAGCTTCCGCTCTCACAAATTCTACTTCCGGATCAAGCTGGTATTCTTCATATCCTTCATTTCTCCCGTCAGGGATAGCATTACCCAGAGAATCTCTACCACCTGCTCTGTCAATAAAGACGGAGTCTACATAGTCGAACTCGGTTCCTCTGGTATATTCTCCCGTAAACTTGAAAGCGAATTTATCACTTACTATTTGTGCGTGTCTAAACCTACTGGAGAAGAACATATCTCCATCCCCATTTACCCCAGGATTGATGACACTGGTAGTTCCAGGAGACTGCCTGGGATCTTTGGTAACAGTATTTAACAGACCGTTGTGGGCATTAGGCCCGTAAAGCGTAGCATTAGGACCGAGGATTACTTCCAGCTGCTGAATGTCTTCCTTTATGTTGGTGGATAAGGGGCCAAAAGGTAGTCCAGTAGCCACTAGCGTAGATATTCTTCCGTCTACTACCTGTAAGTTTTTGGAGTTAAAGTTAGAGTTGAATCCTCTGATGTTAAAGCCGGGAGTAGCTATCCCAGCCCTGAAATAGTCTATCCCCTTTTGTCTGGCGATCAGCTCCGCCGGATTACCGGGATATTCATCTATTTCTCTTGCATATACCGTCTGAATGGTAGCCGGACTTTCCGTGAGTTTTTCAGGTTTCTTGGAAGCAGAAATGATCACCTCATCCAGTTTACTTCCCTGAGAGAGGTTTACATTTAATATCACATTCTCTCCACTCCCCACAGTGATGAGGGTATCTATGGGAGAAAATCCAAAAAAGCTAATATTGATAGAGTAAGTCCCTTGTGGAACTGTCATGGCATACTCACCAAATTCATTGGTGATAGCTCCGATGCCTGTATCCAATAAAATCAGTTTTGCACCAATAACAGCATTGGAACTCTCGTCTGTTACTTTCCCTGATAATTGTCCTGTTTGAGCAAATGCCCAGGAGGTCAGGCAGGTGAAAAATAGGAGGGTTAGGTAATTTCTCATGGGTTAACGTGTAAGTAGTAATATGTTAGCTTGAGCGGCTAAGGTCCTTTTTAACCGATCGCATGTTCATGGATTTCTCCCTCATGCTTGATCTTAAACTAGGAGTTAATCCCAAGAAAAATGGAAAGTAGCTGTAAGTACTTTCCATTGACTTTAAGGTCTCACAACCCGAAATGAATACTCACAATCAATTGTATGTCAATAAATTAACCCTCCTCAAAAAGGAGGTTGACTTTGCAGCTTAGTCTTCCAAAAAAGTACTTATCAGATTATTTACCTTTTCAGCCTGGTCCCACTGAACAAAGTGACCTGCCTCCAGCAATAGGTGTAGGCTAGCCTGTGGAATTTCAGCCGCACCCATCTCTCCAACAGATTTAGTAGTTAAAGACGCATGCAAGTAGGCATTAGGGATCAACTTATCATTCTCTCCATACACCACCATCACTGGTAGAGACAGTTCTTTCAGCTTGTCAAAGACAGGCCCTTCCAGCATACCTTTCACACATTTCGGAATCATCTCACAGTAGGCCTCATATGCACTGTCTTCCCTTAGAGTGAAGCGGTCTTCTATCATGAAGCGAGCATTTTCAGGCATTTCATAAAAGTTCAGCTCAAAATTGTTGATGATCTGTTCCTTAGTGGTATTCTTGATCAGTGCAGCTGTGGTTACCATGAGGAACCATTGCTTCTCCTGCTCAGAGAATTTCTCAAAACCAGCTGGTGCTAGCAGGACCAGCTTATCCAGGTAGGAAGGCTGAGTCAGTGCCAGATGAGTGGCTATCTGTCCACCCATAGAGTGGCCTACTAGCACTACATTCTCCAGCTTCAACTTTTCAATGAATTGATTCACTTGCTCAGCGAAAAAGGACATACTGAAGGTGTAGTTCCCAGTGGAGGATTTCCCATAACCGGGTAGGTCAATGGCAATACATCTATACTGGTCTTTTAGGCTAGCAATATTCAGGTTCCAGGCTTTCAGATAACTGCCTAGTCCGTGAATGAACAGCAGGGTTTGTGGTCCTTTCCCTTCATCCACATAAGCCATCTCCACAGAATCTGATAGTTGGAGAGTGTGTACCTCATAAGGATATTCCCAGGCTTCCATAGGTGTTAGGGTTGAGGCTGTTAAGGAGTAGGTAGAGATTAGGCTCGCAAACAGCCAAATGAAGATGCGTGATGTGAACATACAATTGGGTTTGGCTAAAATTAGCCAAACAAGCCTAGAAGAGGTACGGATAGAGGAAAATGTAGAAGAACTCAGTCAAGGGGTGATTTTAATCATATAGCTAATTGGAAATCAAATACTTAAATTTAAAAAATCAATAAGTATGGCGTTAAGTCCATGCTTAGTTTTTTGACTTACATCCTTTCCACCAAAGCTTGTCCTTCTAATTTATCTGTGAAATGGGATTCCATTCCCAGACTACTTACAGCATAAAAATCTATGATGAAAAAGTTAGCAGATAAGGTCGCGATTGTAACCGGAGGTGGAAGAGGAATCGGGAAAGCTACCGTGAAAAAATTCCTTGCAGAAGGAGCATTTGTGGCTATTTGGGATATAGAGACAGCTAGTGAGGAGGCGCTCTCTCAGGAATATGGAACTTTGGCAGAACGCATAGGGGTCTATCAGGTGAACACAGCAGATAATACCCAGGTGGAAGAAGCGGCTAAAAGGGTATTTGAAGAGTTTGGCGCCATCCATATTCTGGTGAATAATGCGGGCATCACGCGGGACGCTTCTTTGAAAAAAATGAGCCAGGATCAGTGGGATCAAGTGATCTCTGTTAACCTCACGGGTGTATTTAACTGCACCAAAGCGGTATATCCTTTTATGGCAAGTGAAGGTTTCGGCAGAATACTCAATGCCGCTTCTGTGGTAGCGCATTACGGCAACTTTGGCCAGACCAACTATGTAGCCACAAAAGCAGGCGTCATAGGCATGACCAAGGTATGGGCCAGAGAATTTGGGAGAAAGGGGATCACCGTAAATGCCGTAGCTCCCGGCTTTATTAATACTGAAATGATGAACACCATACCTGAAGAAATTCTGAAGGACCTGAGAAACAAAACGCCTCTGGGCAGACTAGGCGCCAAGGAAGATATAGCCAATGCTTACGCATTTCTGGCCTCTGAGGAAGCAGCTTTTGTGACAGGCTCCGTACTGAATGTGGATGGTGGATTAATTCTATAACGCTATATGGCAGCATGAGAAACAAACTTCAAAAATTTACTACCCTAACAGATTCACTGCTGCCGCATGAAACTGCCTATCTACTTGATGTTCAACAATTTCAGGATCCGGTCAGACTAGATATTCTCAAAAGAGTTCATCATAATGCCCAATTCATTGACGACTTCATCCCCTATGATGAGGAAATAGATAAGCGGAAGTATAACCACCTCCAAAACTGGATTCAAACTCGTCTAGCAGCAGTAGATGTAGATGAGCAGTATAGCTGGATGCTTTCTCTGGAGAAAAAGATCATGACAGATGAGATCCTTTGGGAAGATGAGAAAGTACTACTAAAGGAGATTCGCCACTATGATCAGCCTACCTTCTATTTTACCCGCCTCTATGAATTGGCTGAGCAATACCGGCACTTTCTCCATATACGTCTAAGGTATGACGACTATGAGTTGGTCAATCACTTCCTGGAAACACACAGAAACACCTATCTGAGTGCCAAAAGAATTCACCAAACCCTACACAGGGTTACCCGGGACATAGTGGGGCAGTATGCGAGCAATAGTACTGACTCCAAGCAGTGGGAGGAGTGGCTTCAACAAATCTTTTTTAACGAGGAAATTGAAGGAC
>JBCDBC010000069.1:0-10842 GCA_039184535.1 Bacteroidota bacterium
ATTTACGTAGAGGCTACCCGCAGAATCATGCCCTACGCTAAGAAGATCAGCTACGGAGAACCGTGCTCTACTGTACCCCTGTGGAAGAAGAAGTAGGAAGCCTTTAAAGCCACTAATTCACAGATTCAACACGAATTAATGAGTGGTGATGGGTGTTCATTCGTCTATTCGTGGCTTAAGATAATGGGGAAATTAATTTCTTTTTCGCTTCCTCTAACAGATTTGAATAAGTTTGTGTTAAACTTATTTCACCCCCATGATTCATATCCTCGACCTACAGTTTCAAGTTTCCGAATCCATTGCGGCCTTTATTTATGAAACCAGTGAAGGACCTGTTCTGGTAGAATGTGGTCCTCATTCCACCTGGTCAAATTTGGTGTTTGGCATAGAAGAAGCAGGATTTAAGGTAGAGGATATTAAGCACCTCTTTCTGACACACATCCACTTTGATCATGCAGGGGCAGCCTGGGCTTTAGCAGAGAAAGGAGCTACCGTCTACGTACATCCCGTAGGTTATCCGCATATGCTAAATCCAACCAAGCTCTATGATTCCGCCAAGAGAATCTATGGAGACATGATGGAGACGCTCTGGGGAATTATGAAGGAAATTCCGGAAAACCAACTTATCTCTGTAGAGGATGGGCAGGAAATCACGGTAGGGGATACCACCTTCAAAGCACTATTTACTCCGGGACATGCTACCCACCATATAGCCTGGCAGGTAGGCAAAGACATATTTGCTGGAGATGTAGCTGGTGCCCGTATTGGCGAAGGCGGCCCTGTAGTACCTCCTTGCCCACCGCCAGATATAAATATTGAGCACTGGCAGGCATCTATTAAACTGCTGAAGAGCCTGGAACCGGAAACCTTTTATATCACTCACTTCGGGAAGGTTACAGATCCCATCCCTCATCTAAATGACCTGGAGAAAAGATTAGTGAAATATGCCAACTGGATGAAGCCGCATTATGAGGCAGGCAAGAAACCACCAGAAGTAGTGCCGGACTTTCAGGCATATGTTACGCAAGAGATGCGGGACATAGGACTGACGGATGAGCAAATAGGTATTTACGAAACTGCCAATCCTTCCTATATGAGCGTGGCTGGCCTCATACGTTACTGGAGAAAGAAACTCTCACCCAGGTAAGAATACTACATAAGTCTCTGGAAAAGTTCTTAATGGGAAATTAATTTTGAGCTTGCAGAAGGATTCCTGGATCTCCGTCGTCTAAGCCCAAAAGACGACCATGAGACAGCTGTTTATTCTCACTTCTTTTTTTCTGATTCTCGCTAACTCGGTTTATGCTCAAACTGAGCTGACCCTTCTTTTTTCTCCCACCTACAAAGGCTCAGCAGTTTCCCTATATGGAAGTGCTGAGGAAGGAATTCAGATAGAGGCTTTTAAGGTATACCTTTCTCGGTTCATTCTTTGGGAGGAGGGAGAACTGGTCTATGATGAACCTAACAGCTTTCACCTATTGGATGCAGAAGATCCAGCTAGTCTAAAATTTTCTCTCACCTTACCTGAAGGTCTTAGCTATACTAATCTTAGCTTTTCTCTCGGCATAGATAGCCTGACAAGTGTATCCGGTGTATTTGGAGGGGACCTGGATCCTACAAATGGCATGTATTGGAGCTGGCAAAGCGGCTACATCAATTTTAAGCTGGAAGGTACTTCCCCTGACTGCCCAGCACGCCATAACAGATTTCAGTACCACATAGGAGGATATAACCCTCCCTTTAATATGCTAAGAGAAGTTTCTCTGGCTGTTTCTTCAAAGGGCATTATTCCCATAGAAATAGAGCTTGACAAGTTTTTAGGTCCCATAGATCTGACCTCCTGCTACCAGATCATGAGTCCAAGTAAGCAAGCTATGGAATTAGCAGACCTTCTTCCCACCCTTTTCACAATCGCTGACTAATGACCAGGAAATATCTTTGCTGGATCAGCTTATTTGTATGTTCTGCTTTTTACAGCAGTCAGGTAGAATTGGAATATCCTTCCACCTTTCCAGATCCCACTTACGATTTCAATAGAAATCCCCTAAATGAGGCTGCCATAGAATTGGGGAGAAAATTATTCTATGATCCTATTCTCTCAAGGGATAGTAGCATCTCCTGTGCTTCCTGCCATTCTCCTTATAATGCCTTTGCTCATACGGATCATGACCTAAGCCACGGAATCAACGATTCAATAGGGCTAAGAAATGCGCCAGCCCTATTTAATCTGGCTTGGCAACAAACCTTTATGTGGGATGGTGCTATCAATCACCTGGATATGCAAGCCCTGGCACCTATTCAGCATCCGGGAGAAATGGGAGAAGAAATAGGGGCAGTCGTTAGGAAGCTAGCTAGACATGCTGCTTATCCATCCTACTTTGCGGATGCTTTTTCTGATAGTACTGTTACGGGAGAACGCTTACTCAAAGCACTTTCTCAGTTTCAGCTCACCCTGATTTCTGCTAATGCGAAGTATGATCAGGTTAAGCGGGGAGAAGCCAGCTTTACAAAGCAAGAAGAGAAGGGATACGCCTTATTTCAGCAGAACTGTAACTCCTGTCATCAGGAACCCCTTTTCTCGACCTATGGTTTTGCTAATAACGGCCTTCCCGTTGATACTACCTTGAATGATAGAGGAAAGGCAGGTATTACCCAAGAAGGCTCGGACAGCCTCTTATTCAAGATTCCTTCCTTACGGAACTTGAGCTACACACATCCCTATATGCACGATGGGAGGTTCCGAAAACTCTCTCAGGTGCTGAATCACTACACATCCGGGATCACAGAAAGTCCTACCCTTTCTCAAGAACTACAAACACCCATCAACTTGACTCCTCATGAAAAGGCAGATCTCATTGCCTTCCTGCTGACGCTGGATGATGCATCCTTTGTCTTCAATCGAAATCATGCTTTTCCAACTCCATAAAACTGAACGATAAAAACTAACTAAATGATCATGAACATTAAGAACACATTTTTACTAGTTGGATATATTGGGCTGATGCTATCAGTGCAAGCACAACTAAGTCCAGCTGTTACTGCCTGGTTACAGAATACCACAGAAACGGGTAGCTATTATATGGCAGGGAACTCTACACCCATAAACAACGGCATACTATACAACTGTCAGATAGTGGAATACTCTGACAACTATGTATATGTACACACGAATGGAATTCCTTCCTATCCTACCGGACCCTTTCAGGATGGAAACCCTTCTCAGGCTGAGAGCCAAGATCTAATCTTACGTTTTACCTTGAATCCACAGGAAGAAACGGGCGTTAAAACAGCCACTACTCCCGGAAAAATAGGAGCCTTCATCAATGGGGTTTCTCTCTATGACTACAGAGATGGGGTAGCTTGGAATCCTAACACTAATACTATTTGTGGAGGTCCGGGTAATGCAATGTGTCCCGGTGGTCCTATGGCTTCTCAAGACTGGAACCGTGATGCCATTCCTGCAGAAATGGCTGGATTTGACTGCTCCAAGGCTCATCCTGCTATGGGCGATTATCACCATCATCAGAACCCTTCTGCCTTTAAGCTGGATCTGGATGTGGTTTCTAATGTGTGTAACCTCTATGATGCTGATGGCCTCTATGCCATAGACAGCACTAGCCACTCTCCACTAATTGGGTATGCTTATGACGGATTCCCCATTTACGGAGCTTACGGTTTTAAGAATGCTGATGGAACTGATGGGATTGTGAGAATCAAGTCAGGCTATCAGTTGAGAGACATTACTACTCGTACTACACATGCTGATGGTACAGATGTGGATGATGGTCCTGATGTAGGAGGAGAGTTTTTCCTGGGATACTTCAGAGAGGATTATGAATTCATTGCTAATGCAGCGGAGGACTATCTGGACGAGCATAACGGTCGTTTTTGTGTAACACCAGAATATCCTGATGGGACCTATGCATACTTTGCTACCGTAGATGAAAACTGGAACTCCGCATACCCTTATGTGGTAGGACCCACTTTCTACGGGGTATATGAGAATGCCGTTGTTAGTTCTGTTTCAGAACCTACTACCACTTATACCCCTTCTGTTACCAGTATTTCAGAAGCTGCTTTCAATGAGCTTGAGATTACGGTATTTCCTAATCCTTCAGCTGAGTTGATCGCCATACAGTTAGGCGGATTAGTAGTGGATGAAGACATGAAGGTGGATCTACTCGACACACAAGGAAGAAGAGTTCTCCATACAGAGATCAAGAAAGGACAGACCATCGCCTACTTTGATGTGCAGACTGTCTATGATGGAACCTACTTTGTGAAGATCTCTACGCAGAAACACAGTCTGGTGGAAAAGGTGCTGATTGTGAAAGAGTAGATAGAGGCTATCTTTTTGAGAATCCCTCCCAATGTAGAGGCGCGACACATCGCGTCTATACTTAATAGATCATGGAAGCCAGTCAGGTGTATGCTTGATTGGCTTCGTTTTTGTTTTTGTATATTCATGAAAGTAATAGCAGCTCTTATGGAACAGAAATTTATCTCTCTTTTTAAGTCCTTAAATGAAGCACATCAACAATAGATTATCCATTATATGGAATCCCTGAAATCAAGAGAGGTGAGTAATATTGATTCTCGGAAACCTTATCGCAAGGCTGGAACCTTAAAAGGACTGATAACATATATGGCGCCTGATTTTGATACTCCATTAGATGATATGAAGGAATAACTACGAGATGAAAAAAGCGCTCCTATTAATTACTTTCAGCTTCTATGCTTCTTTGGCATTTACCTGTAGATGCGGAGGAGGATATGGAATTGTTAAAAATGCATATCTAGCTCCATTAACCATTATTGGAGAGGTAAAAAGAAGCGATAATTTTTTGGTTCTTGGACTGAAAAGTCTTCCTGATACATTGCCTGAATCTGTATTGAAAGATGATTTTGTAGAAATAAATATTCTTGAAGTCGTTAAAGGAGAGGAAAAAAGAGAAACTATTAAAGTATATGGCTCCAATGGTGGTAATTGCTTAGCTAGATTAATTCCTTTTGGATTTGGGACGAAATGGCTAATTGTCACAGGGAAAATGGTGAATGGTGAGTATGGATTACCTAAGTGTGGAGAATATCACGTTCAAATTATAGATGAAGCTGTGACGGGAAATATTTTTTATAATGATGAGTGTTCCATATCTGAACCCATTGAAGTTGGATTACTGGAAGTTGTAGCTACAATAAGAGATTCTTTAGTGAATATTTACCCTACTAAGTCTTGTAAAGAAGAAGGGATCTATATAGTGGTACAAGAAATGCCTTCCCTTAGGGATTATTCTGATGTCTCTTCTCTCCTAGCTAAAAAACTTATTGATATCAGAATACATAAAAAGTTTAGAGAATCAACTTTTGATTATTCTTTGATCATTGATGAAAATGGAGAAGTAATAAAAGCTAAGTTGTTACACTCAAGGCTTCCGAGAGGGAAAAGAGAACTAGGGAATAAAATTCGTGCAATTATTTCTAAGTCGAAATGGAATGCTGGTTTACAATATGGAATCCCTTTAAAAGTAAAGATAAAAGTAAGCGTTGATCTTGGTGATATTTTGGAGGCTACGGGGCACTAACCCCTCCTCCTCACCACCTCTGACATCACAATTCCAGCAGCTACAGACACATTGAGGGATTCCACTTTTCCGTACATGGGGATTCTGATTTTTTGGTCTGTTCGTTTTAGGACCTGCTTGCTAACCCCCTTGTCTTCTGCACCCATGATGAGGCAAAGGGCCTTATCCGCTTCTAGCTCATACAAGCTCATCTCTGCTTTTTCAGATACAGCAACAGATTGGATTCCGTAAGCCTGCATCAGCATGATGGCATCTACTAAGTGGTTAGTTCTACAAACAGGGATGTGATATAGAGCTCCGGCAGATACTTTGACAGCAGTTCCGTTAGCCGCGGCAGAACCTTGGGAGGGCACTATGAGGGCGTCTATACCCATACATTCTGCCGTTCTGGCTATGGCGCCAAAGTTTCTCACGTCAGTCACTCCATCCAGCATGAGAAAAACTGGATTTTCTTTCTGTTCCTTAATCTGGAGAATGGTTTGCTCCAGAGGTTTGTAGGTAATGGCCGATAACTGAGCAACTACTCCCTGGTGATTCGTATCCCTGGACATATCCTTTAGCTTAAACTCAGGGATATACTGGATGGGTATATTTTTCTCATTGGCCAGGGCACGTATATCTTTCAGGCGCTCATGAAGATTCCCCTCTTTCTTGTAGAAAAGTTTCTCTATGGAAGCATCCGTTTTTAAGGCTTCCAGTACGGGATGAATTCCATAAATGATTTGAGAACTTTTTTTCTCAGGCTTGGCCATACTTAAGGTTCTTGTGGTATTTGTTGTAAGAGCTGGCTACCCATATTGTTGCCGGTAATATCTTCCAGACGGTTAGCCAGTGACTGAGCATCTTCTATTTTTCCTTGCTGGGCCAGAGACTGTATGGTGATCATGACAGTCCTGAAAGCCATGCTATTCTGGGTCTGTGCATTAGAAACACCTGCCGCTACATTTCTGGAAAGTTGGGCCAGGGCCTGATCTGTCGCTCGCTCGAAGGCCGCTTCAGCCAGATCTTCTATTCCTGCTTGCTGCAGAATCTGCGCAAAGGAGATAGACAGCGTCAACGGCATAGGGATCACCTCTGATGGAATAAACTCATCCATGAAGTTCACCAACTTACGTATCTCCCCTTGATCTGAGCTAATCTCTTCTTGCATTTTAATCAGTTCCAGTTCCAGAGAATCTGTCATCATGGGGCCATCAGATAGTTGCTGGAAGGTTCCTACGACTATTTGGTTCTTCATGATTTCTTCTGAGTAACTGTTGCACAGCCTAAAGAAGGAGTTCCTGTAGTTACTAACTATGACACTTCTGATGTGCTCATCAAAGTTGACAGAAGGATTGTCAAGGTTGGTATAGAGGAAATTCTCAGTCAGGTTTTTCTGGAGAATATCCTGAGCGATTCTCCCGTAATAAATATCGTTTATAGTTTCTTCTGTACGCTTAACGGGAAGCACTCTGTAGGCCATACCTTCCATTCTCAGGTAATCGTTCAGGTTCAGGAAGTTACTGGGGGCCATGGTATTGGCGAAGTACACAGGCCTTTGCCAGCCATCATTAGCTACATTTCTCAGAATGTCTATGATCACAGAGTCCTTACGGAGAATGTAGGGATTAGACTTACTTCCTCTGGCCTTAAACTCCCACACCATAGGATCACCTACAAAAGGATATTCAGCTTCTGAGATAATACCATCTGCTAAAAGCTGATCTTTATCCACCGGAAGACTGATCTTTCTGGAGGGATAGTTCTGTATGATCAGATCTCTTTCTCCTGCGTAGTCTTCCTTCTCCATACTGATAGGGAGCGGCTGAGCAGCATTCTTGGGCTGCTTCATTTGGTCTATGTACCAGTCTGAGATCAGTAGCTCCAGATTGGCTAGCCTAACATCTGTTCGGTATCCTTCTACTTCCTGTATGTACCAGAGGGGGAAAGTATCATTGTCCCCACCTGTAAACAGTATGGCGTTCTCTTCACAGCTATTCAGGAGGTTCTTGGCAAATTCTATGTCTATAAACCTTCCTTTACGGGTATGGTCATCCCAGTTTTGGACGGCCATAATGGTAGGCACAATGAGGGATAGCCCTACGGCTGTGAGTATGGTAGCTCGCTGTCCCAGGTATTTCCAAAGAACATCTACCAGGAAAATGACGCCCAGCCCCACCCATATAGCAAAGGTCTGGAATGAGCCGGCATAGGAGTAGTCCCGTTCCCTCGGTTGGGAAGGCCACTGGTTGAGGTACATGATGATGGCTACTCCCGTAAAGAAGAATAGCATACCTATCACAAAGGCATTCTTGCGGTCTGCTGCCAAATGCCAAATGAGTCCCATCAATCCCAATAAGAGTGGCAGGAAGTAATAATGGTTATTTCCTTTATTCTTGGAGTCAGTATTAAATATGAGCCCATCTTCCCAACGTGCTTCCTGCACATCGCTTTGTCTTCCCACAAAATTCCACATGAAGTAGCGCACATACATGTGGCTTAGCTGATAGTCCAGGAAGAATTTGAAATCTTCGCCCCGAGTTGGCTTATCATCATACGGGCTTTCCTTGTCCCTTCCTTTATTATCAACATAATTGATGTAGCCAAAGGGGCCACTTTTGTACCGACCGGTCTCATACATGCGAGGGAAGAATACCACATCCTTGTCCTCGTATTTATATTTTCTTTCTTCTACATCCTCTACATACCTGTCTTCTCCATCCAGGAGAACGTATTTCATGCCTGTTACATCAAACTGAGGATATCCGCGAGCATCTCTTTCTACCCTTCCATTGTACATAGGACCCTTGACTAGTGGACGGTCTCCGTACTGCTCACGCTTCATATAGCTAAGAAAGGTGAGAATGTTCTCAGGGTTATTCATGTCGATTCCCGGCTCCACATTAGAGCGAATGAATATTACAGAATAAGAGGAGAAACCTACCAGGATGACGGAGAAGCAGATCATGGCTGTGTTGAGAATCACCTTTTTCTGCTTGGCAGACCATGCGATGAGTCCTACGATAGCGCCAATAAGGAGCACGGCAAATACCAGTGAACCGGTTCCCTTAGGCATGCCAAAACCTTCAAGGATAGTTCCATTTCGCATGGCTGTTCCTGTGAACACTTTCTCAAACCACCAGGCTATGCTGAAAGTATATTGGATGATGCCATATTGAATGAAAGCCAGGATGGCTACAGAAATTCCTAAGGTGGCTAGCATTCCTTTCCAGCTAAAGGGGAACTTTCTCAGGTAATACATAGTAGCCAAAGCCGGAATGGTCAATAAGTTTAGCAGGTGAACGCCTATAGATAAGCCCATCACATAGGCAATCAGAATGATCCATCTAAGGTGGTCTTTTTCATCCGCTCTGGCTTCCCACTTAAACATCAGCCATACTACCAGGGCTGTGAAAAAGGAGCTCATGGCATATACTTCCGCTTCTACGGCATTAAACCAGATAGAATCTGCAAATATGGTGGTGAGGCCTGCGATGGCTCCACTGGTCAAGCCACTGAGATTCTTGGTTTGCTCATCCCAGTCCATGTCTTTTAAACCTTTTTGGGCCAGCATAGTGGTGGTCCAGCAAACAAAGAGGGCCGTGAAGGCAGAGGAAAGTACACTAATCATGTTCACCATGAAGGCAATGGAGGTTACATCATTGAAGGCAAACATGGCAAACACTCTTCCCACAAGAAGAAATAAAGGGGCACCTGGCGGGTGGGTAACTTCCAGCTCGTTAGAACAGGCAATGAACTCGCCACAGTCCCAGAAACTGGCTGTTGGAGCTACGGTGAGTAGGTATACCACCATGGCTACCAAAAATATTCCCCAACCGGTAAGATTATTCAGCCTTTGATAAGTCATATATTCAGGTCAGACCAATAGTCTAGTTCACAAGCGTATACACATTCCGTGTAAAGAAGTTCAAAGGTAAGAAAAAACCCTTCAGTTCAGTATTTGCTGAGGAATTCTAACTTGCAGCCTATGAAAGAAGCCATCAACATAACGGAAGCCTCCAGATTTATTGTAGATAGATTGAGGAAGTCTGCTCTGGCAGCTGAAACTTGTCAGTCGCTGATCAGCCAGTCCTTAAACGCTGCCAGTATTTTGCTGAGAGTAGGAGAAGAAACAGACCAGAAAATCGTATTGTCCGCTATGCTATTTGGCCCATTTAAGGAAGGAGCCCTGGAAGGGGAGGAAATCATACAAGTATTTGGTGGGGAGGTATATTCTTATCTCCTGTTAGCTAAGGAGCCTGAAAAGCTAAAAATCCCCCAACTTAGGAGACTTCAACCCAAGAAAGAGCAGCAACTACAGAAAGGGGGGCGAAGTGTATTTCTGGCAGTAGCAGCAGCTTCAATCAAGGAAAAACAGGACTATTCTCCTGAGAATAGCATATTAGCGGAAAAAGATATCCACAGCGTATTAGCCACTTTTAAAGGCTCACTCCCTAATCTGGAAGCATATCTGGAAACATTATCCCATGATTGAATCACTAATTCCTGGCTAAAACCGATTCTTTTAGAACCTGATCTTCCCTAATTTTCTTCACAATAGCTCGCTATTCTTCAGAAAATTAGCTTGTTAGAACCTTAAAGCCTAGATTTTTTCTTACGAATTAGAAGTTTCAAACATAGTCTTGACGCTGGATTTAAAAGAATAGTTGACTAAAAATATTAGCTTTGCTAATTTCGTAGACATTGTATAATTGGGGAAGACCCTTTTTTCTAGTTGGAAACCTTCATTTATGGCAGAACTTAACGGAAACGGACACCAAGACCACCAGGAAGCCCACTCAGTACCCGTATCAGGCATGTACCAGGATTACTTCCTGGATTACGCATCCTACGTAATATTAGAGCGGGCAGTACCACTTTTACATGATGGTTTTAAGCCCGTTCAACGCAGGATTTTGCATGCCCTTAAAGAAATGGATGATGGGCGTTTCCATAAGGTAGCGAATGTGATAGGGCAGGCTATGCAGTTTCACCCACATGGGGATGCTGCTATAGGGGATGCGCTTGTACATATGGGGCAGAAGGATCTGCTCATTGATTGCCAGGGAAACTGGGGTGACTTCCGTACGGGAGACAGAGCCGCTGCTTCCAGGTATATAGAAGCGAGGTTGTCAAAGTTTGCGCTGGATGTAGTCTACAATCCCAAGATTACGGAATGGCAGGCATCTTATGATGGAAGAAAGAAAGAACCCGTAGCCTTACCAGTGAAGTTTCCCATGATCTTAACTCAGGGAGTAGAGGGGATTGCGGTGGGATTGTC
>JBCDBC010000070.1:0-10822 GCA_039184535.1 Bacteroidota bacterium
ACCGTTTTTACGGTGGGTAGAAATTAATCAAGCTTTCTGGTTCTAACTCAGCCCTTCAAACTAACTTGTATGGACACCTACATTTATACGCCTCCCAGGCTCTTCTGCGCCTGTTTTCAAGCCTTTTTCTGCCTCTGGGACACGATTTATGACATGATAGCTTCCTATCAATATCCATAAGAGCATGACCATTAGAATCAAAAGACCTTTTCCCCAGGCATAATGCTTGGGAGGCACATAAATGTAGGTGTCCATATAAATTAGATTGAAGGGCTAAGTTGGAAACAGAAAGCTTGGTTAATTTCTACCCACCGTAAAAACGGTGGATAGAAATCAGGTATTAGCTTATAGGTGGCTTGCCAGCATATTTTCGGAAACTACTTTTCCGTCTAACAAGCGGATAATTCTATGTCCAAATTCGGCATTTGAAGGAGAGTGCGTTACCATGATGACAGTAGTACCCTCTTCATTCAAGCCAGAGAGAATCTTCATTACATCATCTCCATTGGCTGTGTCCAGGTTACCCGTAGGCTCATCCGCCAGGATCAGCTTAGGCCTGTTTACAATAGCTCTGGCTACGGCAACACGCTGCTGCTGACCACCAGAAAGCTGTTGTGGGAAGTGGTTTCTTCTGTGCATCATATTCATGCTCTCAAGCACGCCTTCTACTCTCTTCTTTCTGTCTGCACCTTTCATTTTGGTGTAGATCAGTGGAAGCTCCACATTTTCAAATACTGTGAGTTCATCAATCAGGTTGAAAGACTGGAAAACGAAACCAATATTTTCTTTTCTTAGGTTGGCTCTTTTTCTCTCAGTGTACTTGGAGACTTCTTCTCCCAGAAAATGGTATTCCCCTCCGGAAGGACTGTCAATCAGTCCCAGAATGTTCATCAGGGTGGATTTCCCACAACCTGAAGGCCCCATGATGGAGACAAACTCTCCTTCTTTTACTTCAATAGAAACTTCGTTTAGGGCGGTAGTTTCGATTTCCTCTGTGCGGTAAAATTTTACCAGATCAGCTGTACGAATCATGATATATAAGTTAAGTGATTGGTCTAATTAAGTACAAGTATATCGATATCATTAAAAGAATTATATCCTGATGTTATGACTGATTCTCCCTCCTCAAGTCCTTCCAGCACCTCATAGTATCTGTCGCTTTGCCTTCCTATGCGTATGTCTCTTTTCATGGCTATTCCCTGATCCTGGTCTACTACATAAGCCCAGTTTCCGCCGGTATGCTGATAGAAGCCTCCCTTAGATACCATAAGGGCTTGTGAGGCTTCACTAAGCGCCAGACGTATTTGAAGGTTTTGTCCACGCTTGATTTCTTCTGGCACTTCTCCTACGAAGTCCATATCCACCTCAAAGGTTCCATTAGCTAGTACTTCCGGGTATACCTTTCTAATGATCACATCATAGGTGTTTCCTGAAAAAGGAAAGGTTCCTTTTAGGCCGGTTTCAATTCTGGCTATATAGTGCTCATCTATCTGCGCTCTTACTTTGTAGCCAGACAGAACGTCTATCTGTCCCAGGTTTTGGCCCTGATTAACCGTTTCTCCTATCTCTACCCTTACAGATGATAATTGACCCGCAATGGGTGCCTTGATGACCAAATTTCCTAGATTTCTTTGAATAGCATCCAGGTTTCTATCTACTAGAGAGATAGAAGATTCTACCTGACCTACCTGCTGCCCCCTTAGCATAGAATCTTTTTGTATGCGCAGCTTCACTAGTTCTCTCCTTCTTAAGCTATATTCGTAAGGATTTTGAGCTTCCTGAAATTCTGCTTCAGAAATTACACTGTCCTGAAATAGCCCCTTAGCACGATCATATGCCTGTTTTTGCGCAATAACATCAGCCTCTACCAAGAGCAATTGCTCCTTTAGGTTTAAGGCTGACTCTTCCATGGTGATTCGAGTATTTCTTAACTGGTCCAACTGTTCTAGCAAATTGGTTTCCAGGTTCATATAATTAAGCTCCAGGTTGGCATTCTTAAGCTTAAGAATTAAGTCTCCTCTTTTCACCATTTCTCCCCCTTCCAGATAAAGTTCCTCCACTTGGCCTCCCTCTATCGCATCTACAAAGATGGTTCTGATAGGCAATACCTCCCCGTTAATGGGAATGGTTTCTTGGAAAGGTCCATAGATGACATTGGTAATGGTTAGCCTTTCTTTGACTACATTCAGCTTGCTGGAACCTGCCGTAGTAGCCATAAATGCCACCAGGGAAATTACCACTATCGGAAGGCCTACATACAGTAGGAGCTTCTGAGCTGTCCATTTTTTCTTTTTGAGAACTCGATCCATGCTCTCCGTGTGTTAAATTTGTGGTTGAACTAAGGGTTTGTTCAAATCTACTACGAAAAACCCAAATTATATGCCACCCGACCTAACTTATTCACTTACAATCTTTTACCCTTCTTTTCCTACTTTCTCTTTATGCAAGACTGTTTCAAAGTGGAACAAAATCTTGTCTCAAAGTGACACATAAACACCCTAAAGACAAATTATTAAAAGGCTGGATGCAAACTTTCTAGGTAGATTGGCTGAGGCTATGTAATTTGACTGTGTCTACTAGCTAACAAAACATTTCAGTAGGTAGTAGCTATTTCGTACACACAAGACATTCTCAATAACCCAAATCAATTATGAAAATAGGATTCATCGGTTTAGGAAAGATGGGTGGTAATATGACCAAGCGCCTGTTAAAGTTTAACCATGAAGTAGTAGCCTGGAACCTCACCCAGCCAGAAATAGACGATGTAGTAGCCCACGGAGCGGAAGGCGCCACCTCTCATGCTGATCTTCTTTCAAAACTACCAGAGCGCAAAGTAGTCTGGATCATGGTACCAGCTGGTAAGCCCGTAGAAGAAAACATCAAGTCCCTACAGGATCATATGTCTCCTGGAGATATCATCATAGATGGGGGAAACTCTTTCTGGAGAGATTCTATTGCCAGAGGAGAAGCCTTACTTGAGAAAGGCATACACTACATTGATTGTGGGGTGAGTGGAGGTGTTTGGGGACTGGAAAATGGATATGCCCTGATGTACGGTGGAAATAAGGAAGCTGCTGATTATGTAGAGCCTTTCATGAAGGCATTAGCGCCTGAGGGAGGATCTGTACATACAGGTGCCTTAGGGACAGGCCATATGACTAAAATGGTCCATAACGGTATAGAATATGGCATGATGCAGGCCTATGCTGAGGGCTTTGAGATTTTAGAGAAAGCACCTTTTGAGATGGACCTAACAGCCATTGCAAGTTCCTGGAGATACGGCTCAGTGGTTCGCTCATGGTTGCTGGACCTGGCTGTTCGTGCCCTGGAAGCTGATCCTAAACTGGATGACATTAAAGGATTCGTAAATGACAGTGGGGAAGGAAGATGGACGGTTAATACTGCTATAGACTTTGATGTACCTGTACACGTGATCTCAGCTTCTCTCTTTACCAGATTTGAATCTCGCCAGGATGAGTCCTTTGCTATGAAGATGCTGGCTGCCCTAAGAAATCAGTTTGGGGGACACGCCGTTACCAAGGCAGACGATTAATCGTAGGGGCGAAAAATCTTTCGCCCAAGCCTATGTAAGTCTAAGTTAACGTTTACGAGTAGGGGCGAAAGATTTTTCGCCCAGCCTCTGCAGATAATACCAATACACATGAAACCCATAGATTCTCAAATCATGGTCATCTTCGGTGCTTCCGGAGACCTGGCCCGTAGAAAATTGATCCCTTCTCTCTTTGACTTGTATGCACAAGATCAGTTACCTCCCTGCTTTGCAGTAGTGGGATCAGGAAGATCTGCCTACTCAGATGAGTCGTTCAGAGAAAGGGCCATATCCGGCATAAAGGAATTTGCCCAAAAGAAGGATGATGTCTCCAAAATAGACGCCTTTGCTGAGCTGCTATATTATCAGCAGGTAGACGTCAAATCCCATGAGGCCTATGTGGCCCTTAAACAACGTTTGGAGGAACTGGATGAAAAATGTGGCACCTCCGGTAATTATGTCTATTACCTTTCCACGCCTCCCAGCATGTATGAAGTCATCCCTAAGATGATGGCAAACTGTGGCTTAAATAAGCAGGACGAGGGATGGAGAAGACTGATTGTGGAAAAGCCCTTTGGCTATGACCTGAAATCTGCCAAAGAGCTGAATGTCAAGCTGCTTGAGGATTATGAGGAAGAACAAATTTACCGAATAGACCACTACCTGGGGAAGGAAACCGTGCAGAACATGCTAGTTACCCGTTTCTCCAATGGAATCTTTGAGCCCCTCTGGAACAGAAACTACGTCAGTCATGTAGAAGTAACTTCTTCTGAGAACATAGGCGTAGGAGATAGAGGAGGATACTATGATAGCTCAGGGGCCATGAGGGACATGCTCCAAAACCACCTGCTACAACTCGTGGGTATGGTGGCCATGGAACCCCCTACTGTCATAGAGGCTCACGCTATCCGAAATGAAACCCTCAAGGTATTCCAGTCTATCAGACCGGTAGACCTGGATAATATCAATGACTATGTTATCCGTGGTCAGTATACCCATTCTACTATCAAGGGAGAACCTACCAAAGGGTATTTGGAAGACATAGAGGAGTATCTGAAGAAAAATAATCTCTCCGGCTCCAGAACGGAAACCTTTGTGGCACTCAAATTCTATATAGATAACTGGCGTTGGGGAGGTGTTCCCTTCTACATCCGTACAGGGAAGAGATTGCCTACCAAGGTAACGGAAGTAGTGATTCACTTTAAGGAAACGCCACATAAATTATTCTCCCAAGGTAATTATGAGACTCAGGATAACCAGTTGGTGATACGCATCCAGCCTGACGAGGGAGTACTGCTGAAATTTGGGATGAAGATTCCGGGAGCGGGCTTCGAAGTAAAGACGGTCAACATGGACTTCCACTATTCTGAATTGGCAGGTCAGTATGTACCTTCCGCTTATGAAAGATTGCTACTGGACGCCATGATAGGGGATGCTACCCTGTATGCACGTGGGGATGCGGTGGAAGCGGCCTGGGAATTTGTAGACCCTATCATGGAAGCCTGGCAATCAAATCCTGCGATCCCCTTACACGGATATCCTGCAGGTACCTGGGGACCAGATGTAGCAGACTCACTGGTAGAGGGAGACCAACATACCTGGCGTTACCCTTGTAGAAACCTGGCGGACGACGGCATTTACTGCGAATTATAAGATTTTTCTCCTTGCGTCTCTTCGGCTTAGCGTGAATGAATCTCAGGCTAAGGCGTTGATTCGCAAAGGCTATGTTTTTGTTAATTTACCTTCATGAAAGAAAAGCGCATATTTAAGGACCCAGCACAATTAGCGCAGGCCTTTACTGACTTTTTATTGGAAGAAATAGGTGGGCAATCTAATTACCATTTGGCCCTTTCCGGGGGTTCTACGCCTAAGGCCCTCTTCCAGATGTGGTCTGCCGAGCATGCCAGCAAAAAGGAATGGCATAACGTCCACTTCTACTGGGGAGACGAACGTTGTGTGCCTCCTACAGATCCTCAAAGCAACTATGGCGTAGCCAATGAGTTATTCTTTCATCACTTCAATTCTCACTTCCACCATATGCACATACATCGCATGAAGGGGGAAGATGACCCCCAAAAGGAAGCCAAACGATATGGCGACCTCCTCCTCCATAAACTGGACCAGGACGGTGGTTGGCCTGTATTTGACATGATCATACTAGGTATGGGAACCGACGGACATACCGCTTCCATCTTCCCACATGAGTCTCACCTCATCAGTTCTGGGGATGTGTGTGCCGTAGCTACCCATCCTGAATCAGGGCAGAATAGGGTTACTCTGACTGGAGAGGTCTTACGCAGGGCACGAAAAGTAGTATTCCTGGTAACAGGTGCCTCCAAGACCGAAAAGATTAACGCCATTTGGAATGTAACCGATGATTCTGCCAATTATCCTGCTACCTGGGTGCACCAGCATGCCCAGCATGTAATCTGGTACATGGATGAGGCTGCTGCTAGAGAATAGGTATTAAGTTTAAGCGTAAGCCTAAGTTGAAGATTAATGGTAGAGACAGTAAAACTTTTGTCTAAATGATATACCGCTATCCTAAATTTCTCGTAAATTGAGATAAGGCATTCCTATTTTGATGTTTATGACTATAGCAGATCTATTTAAGCTTCCCGCACCAGAAAGAATCAGGCTTGCAAGAGAACTTCTGCAAAGTGTAGAGGAAGAAAATCAGCCAATTCCTGAAGAGACAAAAACCTATTTGTCTGACAGAAAAGCTAGATACGAATCGGGAGAACCTATGCTTACCCTTGAAGAGTTAAAAGCCAAATTCAAAGGTAAATATGGCTCTGTATGACTTGGAAATAGACCCTGAATTCCATGATAAGCTTTTCAATGCCTGTGAAAACATGGTAAGGTATCAGGAAAGTTGGGGAGATGCATTAGCAGATTTAGTCTTTGATGAATTAGCCTTCCTGGCAGAAAAGCCTTTCTCATATCAACTAGTTTACAGGAACTTCAGGAAAGCTTATATCAGATTGAACAAAAAGGTAGAATTTGCTATCTACTATGAGATCAAGGAAACAGATGGGAAAGTCATAGTGTTCGACTTTCAATCTACTTCTCTTCCACCTATACATTAAGCCTTGTTCGATTCAGACAATTTCATGTAATAAGTCATTGAATTTAACATGGCATTCGGATGAACAGAGAGTATTAATGGCAAGTCTGAGTTTAATAGAGACGAAAGATATTTCGTCTAGCCATGAATTTTAAGATACCCTTTATGTAGGAAAGCATCATTTAAACCTAAGCAACTTCTCGGCTTAGCGTGAGAATGATTCACGCAAAGTCGCGAAGTCGCAAAGGAGAATGAAATTCTAAAAAATGAGAAAGCTAAATCGACTGACTACCCTTTTTATGCTTATAATGTCATTCCTGTCTTGTAATAGTTGGTTTGAACCCACTGATTCAGATTGCCAAGAATTCAAAACAGGAAAGTTTTTTGTAGAAGATTCAAAGTTTAGGGATGAAATACTGAGAGAGGAGGACATACAAATAGAAAGACTTTTAGACAAAGAAAGCTTGTCCGTATGTGAATCCAATTACTTAGTCGAGTGGATAAATCCACGCAAGTATGAATTATTCCTAGTTGAAACAACATGTAATGGGATGGCAAATTTTACTGGCCGAACATATTCAGTAACTATTGAATGGACTACCCAAAATTCTTTTTACTATCGAGTAAAATTGCTGGGAAGTAAAATGATACCAGGTAAAGGAGAGTTCACAAAGATTGAAAAATTAGAGTTATTCCAGGACTAACTATCCTTACTCGGAAGCAACTTCCTAATCACTTTCTCTATCGTCAGTCCTTGTACAAGAATAGAAAATATGACCACCATATACGTCATGACGAGGAACATTTCCCTATTCATCTCGTCCGTCAGGGTCAGGGCAAGCGCAATGGAGATTCCTCCTCTTAGTCCTCCCCACGTCATGATCAGGTTGGTGTAAGGGACAAACTCCAGTCTTTTCTCAAAGGTTTTGACGGGTAGCCATAAGGAAGCATAACGACAAAGCAACACAAGCGGGATAGACAATAGGCCTGCAATGACATAGTCCATTTCAAAGGTTAGGACTAGGATTTCCATTCCTATCAATACGAAGAGAATAGCATTCAATAGTATGTCAATCAGTTCCCAAAATTTATCCATATATAGTTCTGTAGTTTCCGACATAGTTCTGTCCCTTGCCTTATCATTCCCTATAAATAATCCTGCCACTACCATGGCTAAGGGAGCAGATAAATGAAGTTTTTGAGCAATGACTGTTCCTACCATGACCGCTGCCAGAGTGATGATTACCTCAATGCTAAAGTCATCAATGGTCTTGAGGAGCTTGAAACTCACCCAGCCTACGACTAAGCCCAGTGCTATTCCACCAAATACTTCTAAGCCAAACAGCTTTACTATGTCAACTGGGTCAATAGGAGCTCCCTGGGAAGCAGCAATAGAAAAGATTGTCAGGAATAGTACTACTCCTACTCCATCATTAAAGAGGGATTCTCCTACAATTTTGATCTCCAGGTTTTTAGGAGCCTTGGCCTTCTTCAGGATTCCCAATACTGCGATAGGATCCGTAGGAGAAATAACTGCTCCAAATAACAAGCAGTAGATATAGCTTATGGGCGTTCCTAAAGCTTGCAATAAATAGTAGGTGGTCGTGCCTATTAGAAAAGTGGAAAGCGTAACCCCTATGGTCGCAAAGGCGATGATAGGCCCAGCATGCTTTTTGAGCTTTTGGAAGTTGGTATGAAGGGCGCCTGCGAATAGCAGAAAGCTCAACATATAGTCCATGACCACCGTCTCAAAGTCTATCTGCTGAATTAGCTCGGCTTCTATCTTCAGGAGGGTATCATCAAAATAACTGAGTGCCAACACCCCTATGGTGTACAGAAGGGTGATCAGCATTAATCCTATAGTGGTGGGTAGTTTTAAAAAGCGAACATTGATATATCCGAAGATGGCGGCTAGAAATACCAGACCAGCTATAATCTCATAGTAGCTCATGGAAATAGGCTAATTTGTTTTGACGTATGGTTCTCGGCTTGCAAGCTACTTAAAAACCACAAATGCACAGATTTCGTTGGGTAGAAATCTGTGCATTCGATCTAAAATTTTTCAACCTATACCCTTATTCGTCCTTCAAACAGTCCACCGGATTGATGGAGGCTGCCCTAAGGGATTGTAAGCTCACGGTAGACCAGGCTATCAGGAAGGTGAGAATGGTAGCTCCTAGAAAGTACCCGTAAGTTAGGTCTATCTTATAGGCAAATCCATTTAGCCATCCTCTGACCAGGAGATAACTGGCTGGTAGACCAATTAGGATAGCTACCAAGACCATTTTGCTGAAGTCCTTGGATAGTAAATTGATGATTCTCCAGGGGGTAGCACCTAGTATTTTTCTAATGCCTATTTCTTTGGTCCTACGTTCTGCTGAGAAGGCTGCCAATCCTAGTATACCTAGACAGGAGATGAGAATGGCAAGGAAAGTAAAATACTTTGAAAATTCGGCTACTCTTTGCTCTGCTTCATAGAAAGCCTGGTAGTCTTCATCCATAAACTTATAGTTGAGCGTAAAGCCCGGGTTTATCTCTTCATAAAAGGAACTAAGGTGTGCGAGGGTTTCCTGCTCCTGTCCCTGGATTAAGCGAGCCATTACATAGCGGAGATTATTGGTGCTTAAGTGAAAGAAGACCATAGGCTTCACCTCCTCATGAAAGGATTCGAAATGAAAATCCTTAACTACTCCTATGATATTCTTAGTCGGTCCGCCCCACATCTTTATGGGTTTTCCAATGGCTTCTTCTGTTGTAAAGCCCATCATAGCTATGGCGGCCTCATTAAAGATGAGATCCACACTATCACTTCTAAACTCTCTGGAGAAAGTTCTTCCGCTTACAGTTTCTATTCCCAGGGTTTCCAGCCAGTCAAACCCTATACCCGCCAGCTCAATTTTTCTGTTGTCATCTTCAGATCTTCCTTCCCACATAATTTCTCCCCAGGAGGTCCAGGAGGTACCCGTCAAATCATGAGAGGATACCGCAGAATTCAGGACTCCTTTTTGTTTTTTGAGTTCCTCCAGAAACACATCTGGATTATCTTTTACCTTCCCTTGAATATCAAAAATAATTACCTGATCCTTATCATAGCCTATATTCTGAGATTGGATATAGCTCATTTGCTGATACACTACCCATACAGCTACTATTAAAATAAAGGAAAGCGAGAACTGGAACACGACCAGACCTCTTCTGAGCCATAGCTCCCCAAAGTTGGTTTGTAACTTTCCTTTTAAGATCTGAATGATATCAAATCTGGATAAATACAAGGCAGGGTAGCTACCAGCCAATAGTCCAGTACCTAGTGTAATTCCTACAATCGTCAACAGAATTCCTACTTCTGTTGGAAATTGTAAATACTTATGGGTGATTTGGTTAAACTCTGGTAGAAAAAGGAATACCAATACGGAAGCAAATATCAAGGCCAAAACAGATAGAATGATAGACTCGCCCAAGTACTGAGAAATCAGTGAGGATCTACTCGCCCCTATACTTTTTTTAACCCCTATTTCTTTCATCCTTACACTTGCCTTAGCCGTAGACAGATTCATAAAATTGATACAGGCGATCAGGAGAATAAATAATGCTACCAGGGCAAACAGCCGAACGTACTCTATTCTTCCGCCTATGATTTCTCCGTTCTCATATTTCCCATAGAGATAAGACTCTGAGAATGGTTTCAAGAAGGGTCTCCGAATGGAGTTCTCATCCCTTTTTACTGCAAGCTGTGAGATTTCTTCATTTAAGGAGGCTACATCCGTTCCCTCTTTAACTGTGGCATAAGTAAGGGGTCCCCCACTCCAGCTAGTGATCCAGGGCGCCAAATCTTTATATAGCTCCACCGACATGGCAAAATCAAACTGGATGCTAGAATTTGCAGGAATATCCTCAAAAATACCCGTAACAATAAAATTTCTCTCTTGCTGAAATCTTATTTCCTTCCCGATAATACCTGTGCTGGTATTGAATAGCCTTTGGGCCACTGACCTGGAAATAACGATACTATTCTTGTCTACCAATACCTGATTTTTATCACCTTCCAGAAGGGGAAAGCTGAATATGTTGAAGTAATCCTTTCCCACATACTGCCCGGCAGCTATGGTACGCCTATCTCCCACTGATAAAGTAAGTCTGTTAAAATCATACCAGTCAGATGGAATCACAGTGGCCGCATACTCTATTTGCGGGAACTCAGCTTTAAG
>JBCDBC010000071.1:0-10715 GCA_039184535.1 Bacteroidota bacterium
ATGTTTTCATGTTCAGTCCTGACAATCCCTTCTATGGACGCAAATCCACTGTAAGCTTCTAAGCTGGTAAAATGAATTCTATGTGTTCTGGGGTACATGTATACCTATATTTCTACAAAATTAGTTGGATTCTCCCGGAATCAAAAAATGGGCTTTTTCATTATACTTAAGTGGTCGCTCTTAGGTTAGCTTTGCTTGTAAATACCAGCCATTCGGCTATTAGCAAGTTGGGGATCCAACAAATCCATGCAATCAAGCTATAGGAGAAATCAAAGCTCCACAATAGCACGGCCTGCATGAAAGGCATATATAGTCGCAAAGTAACAGCTGCTAGACTCAGCGCATAAGATCTGATCATCCATTCTCTATGAGCCAGTATGTCTTTCCTCCGAACGGTTAAAAATGCTTGTAGGGTAGTAATAAACCAGAATATGGCCAGTAACCCAAACCCTACTTTATTGGCCGTTTCTCCAAAGGCATACAAAGATAAATAGAATCCGGAAGGGGCACTGAAAAACAAGATGGAGATGATGTACAGTTTTCCCAGCTTCCTATGCCTGGCCAGATATTTACTTCTCCAGGAAGAAATGAATTGAGGCCAGCCCAGGAGTAATGCTGCCCCTCCGAAGAGGATGTGGAGGTAAAAGGCTATTAACCAAAGCGGATGTTCTCCCAAAGCTCCTTTTCCGTCAATGATGGAAATAGGAGAATCAGCCAGTACATACATGAGCGGATACAAGCCTACCCCTATGATCAGGAAAATGATAAATCCTTTGCCCAGAGATTGCAAAAATGAGAGCGCTTTATCCAAATGAATATTTATTTATAGGAGACGGACCAGTTGTTAATTTGATCATCTGCTATCCTAAAGGTATCCACCACAATTTTATCTGCCAATACCCGGAAAGGATCATCTACATACTCAAAGAAAGATACGACCACTTCTACCTCTCTGTCTATGGGCACACAAAAGCTGACCCTTTCTTCTCCTCCTAACGCTGATTTTAGAGGAGACCAACTGGCGAAGCCTTGGTTTTGGCTTAGCTCTCTCAAGTGCACCTGAGCCGTCACGGGATTAGGTACATTCCCTGTTTTTAGGTCAAGGATGAAATCTGATGCACGCAAGACCGGATAATCCAGATTTATTTCCAAAGGATAGGTAGGAATAGCATCCTGAAATCTGGTCAGGGGAAAGTGTTTGTCAATATTGGTTACCCCACACTCATTTTGGATCATTCTTACAGACATCCCCTGGTAAATAGGGTTTACGATGGCTAATAGCTCCTTCTGACTGAGATCGTCAGCTTTTAAGGTATCGCTGATCAGTTTAAGACTGATAGAAAAGTTGCCCTCTTTGTCTGTCAGGGTATTGACAGGCTGGGACCATTTGGAGTAGGAAGGAGGGGCAGCCTGAATGTTCATGCCCGCATACCCTTCATGGGAGACTGCATGATATACTTTACCGGTAATTTTAATGTCAAAACTTTCTTCTGGAATTACTGGAGAATCTTTCTGACATGCAGAAAATAGGCCTAAGGCCAGGAACAGGCATAGGTAGTAGTGCTTCATGATGTGCAAGAATGATTATATCTAATTTCTTTAATATAATCATTCTTACGTATATAGAAAAAGGAATATGACTGCTGATTGGGTCTACTAAAGGATTGTCAGTCAATGGCTGTCTCTAAGCTTATGTCATCAAAGTACACAATCCCACTAGAATTAGGGAGTAATATTAAGAAGATGATTAACTCATCTGTGTCCTGAGAATAGTTTGGGAGATTCACCTCAAAAATTAGGTTAGAGACAGTACCAATTAGCGGTTTACTTCCTTGGGTAGTTTCAAAGAAAACCAATTCGCTATCTGGCCCACCCCCATAATCACCTCGTAATGCTATGGCTACTCCGTCTCCCCGGACATTATCTGTACTGATCGTTACCTTTAGCTTAACTGATGCACCATCTTTTATGGTAGGATTCCTAAATTCTCTATTCCAAAAAGCAAAGTCTGAGTTGTTTACCTGATTGTTAGAGCTAAGTCCTAATCTTATAGGGTTAGCCAGATCTCCGGTACTATCAATAAAGCTTTCATATGACCTAAGACCTGTGCTACTACTGAACCATTTTATCTCATCTTGCAGTAGGTCTTCAAAAAAGAGAACATAATTAGTTTTCGCTTCCCCCCATTCTGGAATAGGGGTAAGGGAACTCATGAGCTCAGAGATATAGTACTCCCTTTTATATCGGAAGAATCTTGTATAGACATTAAACTGATTACAAGTTCCGCACATAAGCGATTTATACGCTTTATTGGGAAGTAGACTTTCATCATAAGGCCGTTTAAGGATTGCGTGCCCTATTTCGTGGAAGAAGAATTGTTCCTTTTGAAGATCCGATTTATTTGACCAGCAATCTCTAACTATTTCTATTCTTGGTCGGTTTGTAGGACCGTAGTTTGAGTACCCCCATCCACAAAAATTAGCTCCATTTCGTTGGACCTCATCGACAAAAACGGCGTCCAGGGTAGACATGTCATAGCTTAACCCACGCTTAGTGGCTTCTTCTTCGAAGCGTTGAATGTACTCAATAAGATCTCCATCAATCTGGGGGGTGAGTGTAGGATCATTATCCTGACAACTGATAAGAAAGGCGGTAATAGCCAGTAGGATAAATGCTTTTTTCATAGATAAGTAATTGATTATAAAACATCTATCTCTGGGTAGTAAAAATTGCTAAGGTTGGTATCAATTAAAATGACTAAAAAGTTAGATATTTCCTAAGGTTTTGACTTGTCCAATCGCACAGACATGCCCTGGTAAATCGGATTTACAATCGCCAGGATTTACTCCAGGCTGAGTTCTTCCATCTTGAGGGTCTCACTCACTAATTGTAAGCTTAAGGAGAAGTTTTCATCATTATCGGTAAGGGTAATGATGGGGTTAGCCCATTTAGAATAAGAGGGAGGAGTAGCCTGAATGTTTACCCTGAATAGCCTTCATGTGAAAGGGCATGGTATACATTTCCGGTAATTTTGATGTCGAAACGTACTACAGGAATTACTTGAGAATCTTTCTAGTGTGCAGAAAGCAGGCCTAAGGCCATAAAAAGGCATAGGTAGTAGTGTTGGATGATGTGCAAGAATGATTATATCTAATTTTCTTAATACAATCATTCTTACGTATAAAGAAGAAGGAATATGACTGCTTATTGGGTCTCCTAAAGGATTGTCAGTCAATGGCTGTCTCTAAGCTTATGTCATCAAAGTACACAGTCCCACTGCTATTAGATAGTAGTATGAGGAAGACAGTAAACCTATCTGTTTCTCTCGAATAGTTGGGCAGAGTAAGGTCGAAGATCAGATTAGAGACCGTCCCACTCAGGGTTTTACTCCTTTGGGTAGTTTCGAAAAATACCAGCTCGCTTTGAGGACCGTTCAGATCTTCCCCTCGTAAATCTATGGCCACTCCATCCCCCTGCACGTTTTCAAGTTCAACAGTTACCCTAAGCCGTACGGAAGCACCTTCTTCAATATCAGGACTATCAAAATCCTTTCTCCATAAGGCAAAGTCATCATTATCCACTTGAGTATTTGACCTCAACCCCAATCTAATGGGATTAGCAGGATCTCCCGTACTATCAATGAAACTTTCATAAGATTGCTGACCTATTGTGTTTCCCACCCAGTCTACTTCCTCATCCAGGAGGTCTTCAAAGAAAAGGGAGAAGTTGGTTCTTGCCTGAGCCCATTTAGGAACGGGCGTGAAGGGACTGATAAGTTCCGAAATATAGTATTCTCTCTTGTAGGGGAAGTACTTAGTATATATGTCAAACTGGTTGCAAGCTCCACACATGAGGGTTTTGTATGACCTATTGGGTAGGCGTCCTTCATCATGTGCCCGCTTGATAATGGCATGGCCTATTTCATGGAAAAAGAATTGTTCTTTTTGGAGGTCTGATCTGTTTAGCCAGCAATCTCTATCTATCTCTATTCTGGGTCTGCCTGTAGGACCATAATTTTCATATCCCCATCCACATAAAAAGGTCCCGTTTCTTTCTATCTCATCCACAAAAACGGCGTCTAAAGTAGATACATCAAAGGTAAATCCAAGGCGGGTAGCTTCTTCTTCGAATCTTTGGATATACTCATTTAAATCACCTTCAACTTCTGTAGTGAATCCAGGATCATCATTCTGACAGCTCAGGAGGAGGGCTGAAACAGTCATGAGGATAAATGCTTTTTTCATAGTAAGTCGGGTTGGTTAGCATATCTATCTCCGGGTAACGTAAATAGCTACTTACATTACCAACTAAAATCCCAAGAAGTTGGAAACCTTTTGGGATTTTTGATCTAGTAGACTCCACCTCAACCTTTTAAAATGTGTGTTTATGTCCAGGTTTTATGTACACTATGTCGTAATATTTTGCATTTTATATCTTTTTTGGGTAAATTATATATTCCTTCCTATTACAGATTTCAATCTTATATTTTTATTAAGTGGAACCTTCCTCATGAATCCAATTTGTGCTTTTAAAGCTAAAAGCAAGAAAGGGGATTACCCCCCACTGTGAGCGGAGAAATAGTTGGATTCCCTATTTGTCAGAGAATTATGTGTTTTGAAAAATGTCATCCTGCCTTAAAGGGATTGGCATAGTTTTACTTTGAACCCTCCCAAATTCTAGTAGAAAAGCGAATTATCGCCTTTCTAACCTGCATTGTGTTCCTCCCACATAAATCAATTACAAATAGTTTCCATGAGAAATCCATCTTTCTCGCCTATGGCCTGTTACCCAAACAGGTCCATGGCCCATTTAATCCATCATTATGAATGGATTGAAATTCATGATAATCATCAAGCTGATCCATTCTTCTATTTTCCAAGTTTCCGAACCGGTTTACTGTTTCTACTTTATCAGGACAAGCCCGTGTTAGTTGGCAATAAAGAGGTAGGTTCAGCAGAACTGTTTTCTACCTCTATGTTACCACCACAAACCTTGGTAACGCAGATTGATCAGGTCGGTTCCCTTAGGGCGTTGCTGGTGATCTTTCAGCCAGGAGGTCTTCACCAGGTGTTTGGAAAACATATGAGAGAATTTCAAAACAGGGTGATAGATATTTCTTCTGAACTAGATCCTACTTTTTCCGAAGTGCATGAAAGGCTCATGAAGGTAGATTCTCTTTCAGCTCGAGTGATTTTGCTTGATACTTATCTAAAAGAGAGATTAGCCAAATCAGAAAAGAATAATAGTCCCTGTCTGTTTCGACGACTACAGAAAACCTTAGGGAGAAACTATTCATCACATACGGTTCAAAGCTTAGCGGAATCAGTGGGGATTGGGAAAAGGCATCTGAATCGGCTGATCAATGAGCGATTTGGGGTAACGGCCAAAACCTATTTGAGGATACATCGGTTTAGGCAGACCTTAGCTAGCATGAAAAAGTTTCCTAATCAACGCTTATGTCAAATAGCCCTAAATGCCGGATACTGGGATCAGGCTCATTTTAGCCATGAGTTTAAAGAAATGACAGGCTCAAGTCCAAAGGAGTATTTGGCAAACATGGAAGAAGAAGGGGAAAGACTACCCATCAGCGTTAATAGCGTGCCCACACTCGGCATTTTGGCCTAGGTCGAACAGATGTATGACCCCATAATGACCACAGCTTGCCAAAAGTCTAGCAAGCTGCGGTCATTATGGGGGTATGGGTTTCCTATTATGGACAAGTGGGGCTGGAAGTAATACCGTAGGTACTGCATGATACAGAGGAGTTAAGAGTTAGGTCAAATAGGATTCCTTCTGATGAGTTACAGCTTCCAGGTATGTCAGTAGTGGGGATACTTGAAATGACAAAATCGCCTATATCCGTTTGGTCGCCCATTACATCCAGAGTAAAAACTTCTCCTGCAAATGTACTTCCTAAGGTGAAGTTAGTGCCATCGTATTCCACATAAAAGCGAATGTAATTGCTGTTGTTTAGGGTGAATTCAAAACGATAACGACCTGGATTTGAATCAAAATCTGTCATATCCAACTCTACCTCACCATTTCCAAATGTACCAGAGTAATTCATGAATGAAATGGGAGGCCCTCCAGTGCCATCATCTTTCTGATAGAAAAATGCCGGGAGATTTGGCAGGTAACATGTTGGAGCTCCATCAGTACAATTGATTCTAATCCGAAGGAATCGACAACTACTTGCTTCATCAAGTTCAATGGTTATTGGACCTGTTGGAGAAGTAAGCCCACAGCTTGGAATGGTAAATCTAGGAATTGGAGGGGAAGTGAAATCTATAGGCCTGGCATTATTTGACAGATAGAACCCTAAATTTCCAAAAGCAGGGTTAGAAGGGTTTGGATATGCTTGCAATGTAAGGGTATTGGCTCCGGGTTGTAACAACAAAAAATTAGTAGCATCACTTATTCCCGGAGTTATATCAAGATTACCCACATCATTTCTAAGGGTAGCATATCTTATCTTGGGATTACCCGGCCCCCCACTTCCATCAAGGTTTTGGATAGTTACATCAATATTACCAGATGGTTTGGGACAGGGATCAGGGTTTCCATCAAAGTTCCAGACTGATAAATGGGTTATAGGAAATTGACCAATCATCTTACCATTTGGCCCTCTTTGAATAGTGGTGTTTTGTTCCAGTGTCCAAGCTCCTGTGCGTTCATTAAGACTCCATAAAGGGATCAGATCACCTTCTTGAACCGGCTCTCCTGTTTGAGGGTTAGTTATTTTTTCTGGGATTTCCATGCTCACCATCACTGGATCAGAAAAACCACCAACTTTCTCTTTTCCTACTTCTATCTGGAGATCAAAGTAGCCAAGAGTAGCAAAAAAGAAGGAGGAATCAGCAGTAGCTAAGGTGTTACCTGCTAAATCCTGGGCATCAGATACGCGAAACCCACCTGGGAAAGCAGAAGTAGAAGCCTGGAATCGAGGATCAAATTTAAACAACTTTACATTTGCTTCAGCAATAGAAGTTTGAATGGGTTCCCCATTCTGTCCTAGAAATTGGGTGCCTTCTCTCATGGATACACTTACCGTAGTTATTTCCTCACTATTTTTTGTCGTCGAGGGGGTCGAAAAAGAAACTGCTTGTGAAATGATCCCTCCTGGGTTTAAGTTTATCGGTAAGAAAATTCCTCCTACTCCTACAGGGGGATTGTTTTCATTTATCATGAATACCGGAACATATAATGGGGTTCCTGGATTATCTATCTCAATATTCTCCGTTTTTGAAAGGAATCCCTCACTCTCTACAAAAATAGAAAATACGTAGGGTTGACTACCTATCTTTTCCAGGGAGTCAGTAGGTAAAATCAGGTTCATAAACCCTGATCGAACATCATAGGAAGTAGGTAAAGATCCATCTGGATTACGTAAAAGCCCTTGTCGATCAGTCAGACTAACCTTAAGGTTTTTAGGATGATCCTCCGTAGCAAAGTCAGGATTTAAAAATTGCAAAGTTATGAGGGTAACGTTTTCTTCTGAACTAACCAGTTCATCTTCACAGCTTTGGATGAAGAGAAATGAAAAGGCCATAAACCATATAAAGGGCAATACCCTCCCTGATTTAGTTTTTGGGTAAAGTGTCATTTTTTTCATAACTGAAATGGTATCAATGGTGATTTAAGAATAAAAACCAGGGAGGAGTTTTATTTATAAAAGCCTAATCTACATTAGGGCGAATGTCGACAGCATCAGTTGAGCCCTCTACAAATGCTGTAGGACTTAGGATTTGTTCTATCAATCCAAAGCCATCAGAAATTTCTTTAACATGCTTTAACTGACCTTGAACCATAAAAGTAGCAGTCAATCTTTCTGGACTGCTATCTTTGTCCAGCCCCATTTTCAGCCATGAAAGGCCACTTAGGCTATGGACTGTGGTATAGTCTCCAAGATTGTATTGAGTGTTGTTAAATGACGCTAGTAAGTCATCTTGATTGGTAATGATAGCAGTCAGTGCCACTGACATCCAGCTTTCAGCCTCTGCTATTGTCGGACCATAAGCGTGGAGAGCAAACGACTGGGAAAAATTCTGAAGAGAGAAAACACCTACATAAGAGTAAGAAATTTCTATGGAGACGGCATTACCGGGAATGCCAACCCCTTGTAAGGTGATGGAAGGGGAATTGAAATCTATCTGATAATCTTTTCTTGCATCCAGTAAACGTGTGTTTCCTGCGGGATAGATCAGTCTTACAGCTGAGGTACCCTCTAGCGGGATTCTGCTTAAGGGATACGGACCCAGGCCTGCAGTTGGCAACTCCTCCTTATAGGGAGAAGGTCTTGGACTACTGGATGCTACATCTTTCCCTTTTTGATCTACTTCTAAAGCACCTGTTTCAATTGAAAGGAAGGCTGTGTTATCATCCACAGGAAGGGCAGGCCCTACCACAATTTGGGTATTAGGCGTCTCAAATGAAGGGGATAATGCAAATACTGTCCGTAAGATGGTGACGATTTCTGTTAGCAGTGCCTGAATCATGACTTTGAATTATGAGATATAGATTCTTTTGTCTGATTTTCTTCACTATTCTGAAGTTCTTCTTCCAAAACCTGGATAGCACCACTTATTCTGAGCATCTTTTGACGTGTTTCATTCACTTCAGCTTCTAGTTGAGATAAGCGCTCTTGTCCCTTTGAAAACTCTTCTTTTAACTGATGCAAGCGCTGAGTAAGTCTTTCCAACATATCCATAATTATGAAGCTTAGAGTTGATTTAGGTTTTTAAGAATTTCCAGTAGATCAGCCTTAGAGTCACTTTTGTTAAATCTGATGGAGTTGCTGTCTAAGTAATCTTGGATCTCCTTTTTAGTGGAGGCAGAAGTAGGAATAGTAAATGATGAATGACTAACAGATGGGAGTAGGCGTTCTAAGGCTTTTACACGCTTTGCTAACTCCTTGACAGCATTAACAAGGACAAAAGTGAGGCTACTTGCGTCAAATTCAAGTAATTCTGTAGGATCAGTATCTCCTTCTTCAAGTTTCCCCTGGAAAGAACTAATCATATAAGGAAAAATGGGCTGTAATTCCTGGGCAATGATTCCCACATATTCTTCCTTAGTAGATAAGCCCATTTTTCCATTATATTTATATCGGATGGGATTGACTTTCATTAACTTTTCTAGCCCATCTTCAAAGCTTCCTTGTACATCTTTTATTTTTGCATCTGAGGGAGTTCTCCATGTACTTCCCCCTGTGTTTTTAAATGCATCTCCATAGACGTGGAATATGCTGCTGTTGCTTACATTAACTAACCCACGACCGCCTACTCTGACTAGCCCACCAGAGAAATTCAAATAAAGAGTACTAGCTGTTGTGGCATTAAGTTTAGCTTGTATTTCATTGTTATCCATACTAAGATGGACCCCTCCGCTGGACCCAAGAGTGAGGTATCCGCTATTAGCGTTCATGCCCGAGGATCCAGTGCCGCCATTAACATGTAGGGGAACTGTGGGGTTGTTTTCTCTAACACCAATGTTACCGCTAGAAACTTTGAGATCACTTTGAACCTCAACTCCCTGGGAGAAATCGCCGTTAAAGTTGATGATTAGCTCATTTCCGAAATCTACTAAGGCTCTACATAAGGACAGACCAGGATCAGCATTTGGATTGGTACGGGCAGAAAGAACGAGATCTCCAGCCCCAGTGATAGCGGCTAATCTACTTCCCCCAGTCCCTGGTATCCCCATGCCATCATTATGCGTACCTAATCGGTGAAAGGCAAATCCATCGTTTGTTCTGAAATAGAGCCTGGAGTCCTGCACCCCTATTCCGTATCCAGTATTCCATAAATTGATCATTTGTCGGGTTTGATTTCCAAAGTTTAGCGTAGCACTATTGCTCACTCTGGCTTCATCACTTATAGTAAGCGGCCCCGTAAAGACTGCTCCATTCAAATTGGCTTTATCTGTATCCAGACGATTGACCTCTGCCCCTAAATCATTCCAGTTTTCGGATAATATGGGGTCTCCCGGGTTTTTGGGAACTACACTAGCTGGTAATGGCATGCTTAATTTCTTATAAGTGAATAAATGGTTAACAAGACATAAATCTGAGCTTTCTGAGGAAGCCTGGTAGCTTAGAACAATACCTCCCAAATCAAGCTCAATTGTACGTTTGCACTTTTGGTGATGACCGCAAAGGTCACCCGGTTATACATGACTCCGTCTGTGACAGCCGTAAATAATCCAGCTTCCTGAAGGCCCCTTCCATCAAAATCAGGATCATTTGGGGGTAGATCTATAGACATTCTTAGGCCAGTCCTGGGATTGGCAGGATCAGAATTATCTACAAATATGTCTGCTGACTGAAAGGGATTTAGGGGTCTTCTGGCGATAGGGTCAACAAGATCCGAAATCCCTACTCCTCCTTCTTCATCCGTAGGCGTCCCATCTTCCCCTATGCCCATGAAGGCGATGGCATTTGGGGTAGGATCTACAATTTGACCTCTGACTAAGTTGGCAACAAAGTCCCTGCCTCCGAGAACGATTTTATTGTTGGCCTGCTGCTGGTCTAGGAGGTTGCCTTCTAAATCAAAGGTCTTAATCAGCAGCTTCCCTCGCATTGATAATTCTTCCTTTGCAATCATTTTCGAGAAATTATGTTAGCTAAATCTATTATCTGAATCAAAGTATGTATAGTCGAATACAGCATGATGTATGATGCTATCTTGATCCGTTATTTCATGCACAATTTGAGTAGG
>JBCDBC010000072.1:0-10678 GCA_039184535.1 Bacteroidota bacterium
ATGAGCCGGTACCTGATGTAGCCGTAGATCCTGTCACCAATTTTGAATTTCAGGCAGATACGGTAGATGAGGGCCAGGATGTGTTTATCCGTATGCAAGCTAGAAATATTTCTGAAACAGGGATGGATAGCCTACTGGTCAAGTTCTCTCTTGTGAGGAATGACAGAAGCTTACAGGTGCTGGATAGCATACGTATAGCGCCTGTACCTGCTGGTGCTTCAGTTCCCTTCTCTTACTCCTTCAGTACCCTTAACAGTGGGTTGGAGGGTGATATCTCTCTAAGAGTGGAGCTTAACCCTAACCAGGATCAGCAAGAGCAGTATGTGTTTAATAACCTCTACGTCCAGCCATTTTATGTAAGGGTGGACAGGTTTAATCCTTTACTGGACGTAACCTTTGACGGAAAGCGCATCATCAATGGAGACATAGTTTCCCCACAGCCGGAGATAGCTATTCTGCTTACGGATGAAAATACCTTTACGGCTCTGGATGACACTTCCTCCTTTGAGCTATATCTGAGGAAGGGGAATATAGGCGGAGGCTTTGAGAGAATATTTCTGACAGACCCCAGGGTAGATTGGATACCTGCTCAGTTACCGGAGAATAAGGCCAGAATTTTCTTCTATCCAGGGAAGGTAGGACCCCTGGCAGATGATAACTATACCCTTAGAGTTCAGGGTAGAGATTCCAAAGGAAATGTGGCCGGTGCCAATGAGCAATTTTATGAAGTCAACTTTGAAGTGGTAAATGAAAGCAGTGTAACCCATCTGCTGAACTATCCTAACCCATTCTCCACGGCTACCCGATTTGTGTATACCCTCACAGGAAATGAAATGCCAGAAGTCTTCCAGATCCAGATTTACTCTATTTCAGGTAGGCAGGTGAAAGTGATAGATCTTATGGAACTGGGAGAAGTCAGGTTTGGGAGAAATATTACAGAATATGCCTGGGATGGAACAGATGACTTCGGGGACCGACTAGACAATGGTGTTTACCTCTACAGAGTGGTCACCAAGATGGCTACGGAAGAACTAAATCTGCGAGAAACGGGCGTGGAGAAATACTTCAAAAATGGCTGGGGGAAGATGTATTTGATGCGCTAGTATATCCGATCTAAAAATTAATTGAATATGCATTTTATCTATTTGGACATAGGTTCTAAGTAGGCTATTTCTTCTAAATAGGCATTATTCTCCCTTCTGATTAGTCCTAATTCCTTATTTAACTGAAAGAAAGAACAGAATCTATCAAAGGAATACTCCCGATAGGTATACACAGGATAAATGGACTATTTCACGAGATTTTATTGTAAATTATATTCAGACAGATTCTTCTTTGAAGGCTAAAAAGATACTGGAACAAAAGTTCTACAAAAACAGAACCAGTCTAAAAATTTCTCCGTTTACTGAGTAATGGATTCATCTAACAAGCAACAGATAAAAGGAATTGGGAACCTGGATAGGAGATTTACCTGGGTAGGTCTGGGCTTGTTTACCATGTTTATCACCTTTTTGCTGGGACTAAATCCTACCTTCACTGAAGTGGTGTATTCCAGGGGACTCTTTGCCCTGATAAGGTGGGTATGGGACTATACCTTGGGTTGGATTCCGTTTCCGCTTATCTATTTGTTATTAGCCGGTTTGATTTATTGGGTGGTATCCGGGTTGATCGCTTCCAGAAAGAAGCGTTCCATCCAGCCTTTCCGTAACCAAATGGCGGGATATCTATTCTCCCTGTTAGCATTCATCTCTGGTGTGTATATGTTTTTCCAGTTTATGTGGGGATTTAACTACCAGCGATTGCCTGTAGAGCAGTCTATGGGATTAGAAGTAGCCTGGCCCGATAGTGCCGAACTGATAGCGGAGTTCCAAATGGTAACGGATGAGATCGTGGAAATGAGAAACCGCAATCCTCAATTCCAGGAAGCTGACTTCGCGTTTGAGGAAGCCTACCTTAGAGATCTTTTGGCTACTACCCTTAAGAAGTACGGTTACTCTGCACCCGGGAGGCCCAGGGGCAAGCTTGTTTCGCCTAAGGGGAGTTTGATGCATTGGGGGGCTTTGGGGATTTATTTGCCTTTTATCAGTGAAGGTAGCGTGGATGCAGGCTTACCAGCCCTTACTCAGCCCTTTACGCTCATACATGAGATGAGCCATGGTTATGGGTTTGGAGATGAAGGAACTGCCAATTTTTGGGCCTACCTAAGTTGCATAGAATCAGAGAAAGTAAGTTTACATTATGTAGGGAAACTGACCTATTGGCGGCATCTTGCCAGACTGGTTTATTATGACTATCCTAAACAGTATACTGACATTCGGCACCAGATTACGCCTGAGATAAAATCTGACCTGGAGCTCATTAGAAATACCTATGATAAATATCCAGCCTACTTCCCTGAGTTGTATTCCAAAATCTATGACAAGTATTTAAAGGCCCAAGGGATAGAAGAAGGCATAAAGAGCTACAGCAGAGTGGTGGCCCTCATCATAGCCTGGCAAGAAAAAGAACAAGCGAGTGAACAAGCCCAGTAATATCCGACCTATTATGCCTGAGGAGGCAATACCTCTGACCAAACTAGCCCGTGAAACTTTTTACCGTTCATTCATACATGCTAATCCTGAGCAGCGGATGAACGCCTACCTGGATGCCCACATGAGTGAAGAGTGTGTGTTGGAAGAACTTCAGGATCCTAAGAACTATTTCTTCCTGATGATGCTAGATGAGTCATGGGCAGGTTACACCAAAATAAGAGAGGCGAAGGTGCCTGATTGTGTATCTGATAAAAATGTGATTGAAATAGAGCGCTTTTACATCCATCAGAATTTTCACGCTAAGGGGCTGGGTTCCTGCTTAATGACTCACTGTGTAGACTGGTCTATAAGGAGGGGAAAAACAGCCGTATGGTTAGGCGTATGGGAAGAAAACTACGCTGCTATTCAGTTCTACCAGAGAAAAGGCTTTGTAAAAAGAGGAGAGAAGGATTTCATGTTTCATGATGATTTACAAACGGACTGGATTATGGAGAAGGCACTTTAGGACTTAGACTTGTCCGGAAGTAGAGAGAATGTATAGGACCGCAAATAAGATCACAGAAGAGATCATCCCATACATGAACATATTATAGGAGAGACGGAGCAATCTAAATTTTTTGGCGAGGACTTTTCCCAGGAAGTAAATATCCTTAGCCATACTTCCGTAGAGGTATTCACTGTCCTGCATCATCTGATCTATCCCCCAAAGGAAATCATCCAACCCCATGCTGTGGAAGTTTCCAAAGAAAAGGAGGTTAGTTCGTTTCTGAATGATGTCCTCCCGTGTGAAGACCCCTTCATTTACTTTAGGTCTGGTAGAGAGGATGGCAAATACGATGGTAGTTAGACAGACCAGCAAAATGGTAAAGCTGGGATAGATGACAAATACCTCTTCCGCCTGAATCAGAGAAGTAAATACAATAGAGATAATAATGGCATTAATAGACAGCAGAATGTTGGCCTTATTATCTGCGATAGAACTCAGGTTTATATGGGTTCTATAAGTAGCTCTGAACATGGTTTCTATTCCACGGTCAGGTCTTTGGGTTTTTATCTTATCTACCTTACGGTTTAGTTTTCCTATTTGGAGCTCTTTCTTGTGCAGCTCTTTGGCCAAGGCAGCCTGGGCTTCTTTATCAGCTCTCTTAAGCTTTCTAATTCTCTTCTTAAGCTTCCTAATATTTCTCTCTTTCCGTTCCTCTAAAACGTTCTTTCCATAATCAGTATAGTAGATATGCTGCCTGTAGAAATTAAGGTTGAGTTTTTCCCATTTCTTATCACTCAGCTCCATTTGTCTGAATAGGACCCACTCACTTCTGAGATTGTCGGAGTTCTTCAGCGCTTCAGGGGTAGAGAGATTGTATAAGTCAGCATCCTTAATGACCTTTTCCATTAGGTTTCTGGGAGCGTGATCCAGCTTGGTAGCTTCTATGAGTTGGATGATTGAGGTACGAACTTCTAGGGGTAGCCCCTTTTGTAGGAAAAATTCATCTGCCATCCGCATGCTTTCTTCCTCATGCCCATCATAACAAGTAAGATATCCCAGGTCATGGAACCAAGCAGCTAAAACCAGTATATCTAGTTCACGAGCAGCTAGTCCACAGTTCACCCCTATTTCCCTACAGGCATAAACTACCTGACGAGTGTGAGTAATGGTGTGGTAAGAGAATCCTTGTTGCAGAGAAGAGGTGAGCAGATCAGTAGCATGTGCCTCTACCTCTGCCAGAAGTGCTTTATCTACCTCCCTGGTAGGAGGCGATACTATTTCATCATGTGCCTGTGTCCCTGACTCTGCCATGAAAATGTTAGGTGTTAAAACAAGACCCTTATAGTGTTAAACGGGAGTGGCCTTATAAAGATAGGAAATATTGTTGTTTCCTTATACGACATTATATGATAATCATCAATTCTACGAAATATTCTGTCAGGGATTGACCATATTTTAGGGGTTAATTTTCAATATGTTATGCAAACTGCCCGCAATATTCTATGTTTGCACTTCAGAAATTTTAAAATTCATACATGAAATCAATACAAGTATATTTTGCGATTCTGGCTGTATCCTTAATGTTCTCTTGTCAGAATTCTTCTCAGGGACTGATAGGAGGAGAAGTGACTCTTGAAACGCAGGTAGATAGTATCTCTTACTTTATCGGAAGTAACGTAGGGAATAACGTGAAAGAGGATCCCTTCTTGAGCAAATCAGACATCAACCTAGCTGCCATGATGAAGGGAGTAGATGATGTGCTGAAAGGAAATGAGTCAGCTATAGACCCTGAATCAATCAATCAGCTAATGACTTCCTTCCAACAACAGGTAATGGAGCAGAAAAAAGAAGATAATGAGGCCTTTTTCAATGAAAACAAAGATAAAGAAGGCGTAGTGGTACTGCCTAGTGGGCTACAGTACAAGGTACTTCAGGAGGGAGACGGTGATATCCCTACAGCAGAAGACCAGGTGAAAGTCCACTACAGGGGAACCTTACTGGACGGAAGAGAATTTGACAGCTCTTATAAAACTGGAGAGCCAGCTCAGTTTCCGGTAACCAGAGTGATTAGAGGATGGATAGAAGCGCTGCAAATGATGAAAGTAGGATCTAAGTGGGAGCTATACGTGCCACCAGCACTAGGATATGGTCCTCAAGGATCCAGAGGAAGTATCATAGGACCGGAGGAAGTTCTGATCTTCCAGGTGGAGTTACTGGAAATTGTAGATACTCAACAGTAATCATAACTAACAAAAAATATGAAGCCCCTCTTAGTCGGTGGGGCTTTTCTTTTGCCACATTTTTTCAAGTTCAGATATGTTCTGTCTCACTACGCCTGGCTGCTCCAGATTATAGGTCCAGTGATGATCAAAAAGCGTAATGGGGATACTTCTGTTGTCCTTTCTCCTGGAGATGTATAGGCTGTGAAAGCGAACACCCTGTTCTTTTCTCACCTGAATGATTCTGCTCATTAGCTGGGTTTCCACCTTGGGGATGATAAAATCAGAAATGACCAGGATGTCAGCATATCTGAATGCTTCCTCTCCTACCATGTCTATGGCTTTCTTTAAGGCAGGCTGAATATCCGTACCTCCATGAAAACTTAGCTGTAAGAAATCTATGAGTGGTTCTACATCATGCTGGAAGGAAGAAAGCTCTAGCGTACGAATCTGGGTAGAGAATGAAATGGCAAAGGCTCTTCTTTTTTGTTTCAGGGCTATTTCCAAAATGGCAAAGGAGAGGGCCTTAGCTATTTTTTCCGGGTCCCCAAACATGGACCCACTGGTATCTATGACCAGAATGATAGGACCCCTCTTTTGGTCAGGTGCCTGAAGAATGGGTTTCTCTTTCTGCTGCTTATGAATATCAGCATCTAATGACTGATACTGAAAGGTGAGCAGCTTCTTTTCCACGAATCTTTTAGAAAAGACGATCTCAGTATCAGGAGAACTCAGCAGCGCTATTTCAGAAGGGAGGAGGGCACTCAAATCATTAGAATGATGAACACCCACAATCTCTGACTTCCCAATGGGATTAGGTTTCCAGGAAAGTGACATTTCCGGGGCGTAGAGAGACATCTCTTCTTCTATCTGCTTTTCCAGCTGCCATCTCCCCAGCTGCTCCGCCAGGTCTTTCAGGGAAGGGTCATCTTGTAGTTTTTTGGCTACCTCTTCCAGCTTGTCCCAGTTGATATGATTCCAGTTCCCTATGGTTGCCGTCCAAGAAAGTCCTAAAAAGCCATAAAAGGGAGAAAGTAGATCTCCCAAATCGCTCATACTGGTTATTTTCCCTTGTAGATCACTGTAATAGTCTTGAAAGATTTTCTCTAATAACTGCTTCTCACTCATCTGGTACTTCTTTTGGAACTCTTCTTCCCAACTTTGCAGGATGTTCTCTAGCAGGAGTGGAAGAGAATCATAGGAAGGGAGGGTTGCCAGTTCTTCCCAGGAAGTTTCACCTGCTTTATTCAGTTGTTCTTCAAAAAAAAGCCAGTCTCTTTTTCTTCCTGGATACTGCTCCATTAGGTAAATGAGCTGGCTTTTCCAGGTTTCTACAGGGAAACTCCTTCTATTCTCTCTAAATGAATTTATCTCACTGGTTTCCTTATTCTTGGGTTTTTCTGAAGAAAGGAGCTGATACTGTCGTTGAAACCAAGTGAGAGAGGCTTGTAATACACCCAGGGAGAAATCCGCATTTTGGAGGGTGAGGTTTCTGAGCTGGGGGTCCTGAAAAAGTCGAATCAGAATATTTGACCAGTTGGGGTATAGCTTGTGAAACTCTGACTGGGTCAGTTCTGCTATCGTATCAAAGTTTTTCTCAAATAAATGCTGATAAATCAGGCTTACCAGAAACTTTCTGGAAGGCTTATCCAGGAATACACCAAACTGGATGAAGTCAGCCACCTCATTCAGCACTCGTTGAGATACTTTCATAATGATGTCTGTTTTTGTTGATCTCCAGCTTCATGCTACTTATAGTGACTATGGCTTTCTCCAAACTTTCGCGTATCATGCTCACGTATTTCCTGTCTACAAATAGGTGACGGGTAGCCATATCCTCATCTTGCTGCTTTCTGGCTTCCAGCTCATACACCTTGTCCTGACAAAAGTTTGTGAGGGCTGTACTTTGCTGGTTCCACCTATCAATGGCTTCGGGTGTAGGGGGAAGCAGGCTAGTGATTTCTTTGACTACCTCTTCCGTTTCCACGGATAATTTCTTCCGCTTACTCATTAGGGTGAAGTCTCCTGTCTTTGTAAAAGCAAAAGTCTGGAAGGGCCTGAATGCGTTTTGTGCATTCTCAAAAATGGGGATGAATGATTCCTCCTCCAGTTCCATACTATTCCAGTCTGACTTTCGGAGAAAGACATCATCATTACTCCAGTAGTTAAGAACTCTAACGTAGGGATTTTTCCCCTTATCCAGGTAATCCTTTACCTGAGTTACAGTTCTTTTATGTTTTACTTCTGTTTCTTTTTTGACCTCTTCAAGGATGCTATCCATGCCTTTTTGCAGTGCCTGCAGATTCAGCATTCCCTGATATCCATATTGCAGCATGGCTTCTTCCACCATTGTTTCTGTTTCCTCTATTTGTTCTGATAACTGCCATATACAGTCCATAATGAGAAAGCAGTCAATGAGTTCTACCTGACTTCTGTCATGAAGAAAGGCCGAGGTGCGCATCAGTTGGGCGATTTTCCACCACCTTCTGTCGGACACATAAATCTGCTCTTCCTGAGGGTATCTGGCATTTCTGTCTCTGAGGGTTTTGCGGAAATAGTGGAGGAAAGACATGACATAGTCCGGGATTTTTACTCCTTCTATCTGTCCCTTCCACTTATGATATTGGGCAGAGGATATTTTTTCTTCTTTCGGGACTGGATCAGTAACCCCCGCTTTTCTATTTACCCGGAGCATGTCCTGGAAGGTGCCTTCTTCCTGAATATTGCGGATGCTCATTCTGATGAGAAATCTATCCCATAGGGCATCCAACCCCTCTCCAGTGAGCGGTAATTCATTAGAAGCAGCTATGATTCCGCGTAGGTCTACCTGAATTTCGTGCTCTCCATTTCGGAAGATCTTTTCATTCAGGACGGTAAGTAGAGAATTTTGAATGGCAGGACTGGCTTTCCAGATCTCATCCAGAAATACGATTTGTGCACCCGGTAGGTAGTGGGTGATGAGGCGCTCATACTTATCCTCAGATTTTAGCTTGCTGATGGATACGGGGCCAAAGACCTCATCCGGTGTACTGAATTTCCCCATAAGGTACTCGAAGGCTTTGGCTTCTGTGAAGAGGTATTTAAGTCTTCTGGCAATCAAGCTTTTGGCTACTCCCGGAGGACCGAGCAGAAAGATACTTTCTCCCGCCATGATGGCCAGGACCCCTAGCCTGATCACTTTTTCCTTTTCAAAAAGGTCTTTTCTCAGGTGATCCAGCAAGCTTTTAAAGCGCGGATAAATTTCAGGAGATGACATATAAGATGTGTGGTCAGTAAAGAGGCTATTCCTCTTTGGCTACATTCTATCTACCCAATCGTAAGAAAATTGATCCATATTTTCAACACACCTGGAAAGTAACTGGATACTCTGTTCGATGTCATTTTTATGGCACATTTCTACGGTAGAGTGAATATGTCTGGTAGGCACAGAAATACAGCCTACTATGGCCCCGTCTCCTGAGCGCTGGATGGCAGCAGTATCTGTCCCCCCTGCTGTCAAAATTTCATCCTGGTGGATGATGTTATAGTGGGCAGCTATTTTTTTCATGAAGGCCACCATACGGGTATCACTGATGACGGAAGAATCCATCAGCTTAATGGCTGTCCCTTCTCCCAGTCGGGTAATGGTCTCATGAGGGTTTACGGCGGGGAGGTCATTAGCTATGGTAACATCTAGCCCAAACCCAAAATCAGGATTAATGCTACGAGAAGAAGTCGTAGCTCCCCTCATGCCTATTTCTTCCTGCACCGTAAAAACGGCATAAAAATCATAGAAGGGAGTTCCTAGTTGTCTGAGAGTTTCTATGAGAATAAATACACATACTCTGTCATCCAAGGATTTTGTACTCACACAATCCCCAATTTCTATCAGATCACGTTCCCTGGTAACAAAATCTCCTACAGAGACGATCTCCTTGACTTCGTGGTAAGGCATCCCAAAGTCTATGAAGAAGTCCTTAATTCTGGGAGCTTTTCCTCTTTCCTCCTTCTCCATGATGTGGATAGGCTTGGAGCCTAGCACGCCTACTATGTCCCGCTGTCCATGTACTATGACTCTTTGAGAAGTGAGGGTTTTTGGGTCAAATCCTCCCAAGGTATGAAATCTGGCAAATCCCTTATCATCCAGGTGAGTGATGATGAAGCCTATCTCATCCATGTGGGCGGCGGCCATAACCTTCTTGGGTTCACGCCCTTTTTTTCTGGCAATGATATTCCCCATAGAATCTACCCTGATCTCATCTACCAGAGGTTCTATTTCTCTAAGGACTATTTTTCGGACACGCTCTTCCTGGCCTGGTGCTCCCGCTACCAGGCATAGTTCTTTTAACAGATCAAGATTAAACGGCATGGAGTGTTAGTTGGACCTAAATAGCTGAAAATGGCTCACCACTGAATGGCTCAGATAGTGTGCACTCATAGGGAGAGTTTCAAAGAAAGGTTCCTTTTCCCTCACAAAGTAAGCTAGTGAGGTTGGAAAAACAAGTAGGCTAATGGCCAATGAAAGCAGAAATGGACCAGTCTGCCTATTGAAGGACAGACTTCCAGTCCAATCTTTTTCTCAAGTAGGAATTTACTTCAGAAATCTTGATCCTTTCCTGCTTCATAGAATCACGCTCGCGTATAGTCACACATTCATCCTCCTTGGACTCATAGTCCACGGTTATACAGAATGGTGTACCTATGGCATCATGTCTCCGATATCTACGACCTACCGCATCCTTCTCATCATACATGACGTTCATTTCGAACTTCAGATCATTGATGATTTCTCTGGCGATCTCAGGCAAGCCGTCTTTACGCACCAGCGGGAAAATAGCTGCTTTATAGGGCGCCAATAGCGGATGGAATCTTAGTACTTTTCTGATCTCAGTATCTCCCTTGGCAGTAGGTACTTCTTCCTCATCATAGGCATTGCTTAGGTGAGCCAGGAAGGTTCTGTCCAGGCCTACTGAAGTTTCCAGTACGTAAGGCACATAGGATTCCTTGGTTTCAGGATCAAAGAACTGAAGCTTTTTACCTGAGAATTTCTGGTGGCTGTCTAGATCAAAGTCGGTTCTGGAGTGAATACCTTCCAGCTCTTTAAAACCGAAAGGAAACTCAAACTGAATGTCTTCAGCCGCGTCAGCGTAGTGAGCCAGTTTTTCATGTACATGGAACTGGAGCTTCTCCGGTTTAAGGCCCAGGTTTTTGTGCCACTTGATTCTGGCGTCTTTCCAGTGGGTATAGGCTTCCATCTGCGTACCTGGCTTAATGAAATACTGCATCTCCATCTGCTCAAACTCACGCATACGGAATATGAACTGTCTGGCCACAATCTCATTTCTGAAAGCCTTACCTATCTGTGCTATACCAAAAGGAAGCTTCATGCGAGAAGTCTTCTGTACATTCAGGTAGTTCACAAAAATACCCTGAGCAGTTTCCGGCCTCATGTATAAGTCCAT
>JBCDBC010000073.1:0-10639 GCA_039184535.1 Bacteroidota bacterium
AGCGCAGCCAGTTGCTTTTCCCAAAAGGCTCCATCTTCTTGAATTTTTTCCTCACTGACCTCAGGAAGAAGGTGGTTATACTCTTTCATCCCCAGAGAAGTGGCGAACATGGGGTTTTGGGCTATACGGTATTCCCAGGAAGAATTCAACACATTTTGAAGGGCCTGACTCCCGTTGTCAGAAGGGGTACAGGCAGCCAATACAATCAGGCTTAGTAGTAAGTAGCTATATCTCATAGTGCTTGGGTTGATATAGCATGATAATAAGACCTGAATTGAAACGCTAATTTCTCATCTCCAAAATCAGCCCTTACTCCGTATCAACGAAACACCTACCTTATGGGTAAATTGGTAATACTTCTATCCAGATCACTCTCTTTCACATATCACCCGAACAAACTTTTATGAAGGCTACTAATTTGATACACACTGTAGGGGTTACCCTCCTAGCTATACTCACTATTTCTTGTCAGAAAGAGAAACAACCCCTGGAACTGGGACCTCTATTCGCGGATCATATGGTGCTCCAACAACAGGATGAGGTTGCGTTTTGGGGAACTGCCACGCCTAATTCTGAGGTAAACATTTCAGGCAGCTGGGGAACAACCGCTACGGCTAAAGTAAGTCCCAATGGAGAATGGACAACCCAGCTTGCAACACCTGAGGCTGGAGGCCCTTTCACTGTTTCCATTAGCGCTGCTGACACTAGTATTATCCTGTCTGATGTGCTGATAGGTGAAGTATGGGTAGCCTCCGGTCAGTCTAATATGGAGATGCCTTTACAGGGCTTTCTCCCAAATGAAACTATAGATAACTATCAGGAAGAAGTAGCTAATGCAGATTATCCCAGCATAAGATTCTTTGATGTGGAAAGATCCATCGCCTACTCACCTAAGTCTGATTATGTAGGAGAATGGAAGGTAACTTCTCCTGAAACGGCCCATCTCTTTACCGCTACCGGATACTTCTTTGCCAGAAAGCTCTATCAGGAACTAGGCGTGCCTGTAGGGATCATTGGTAGTAACTGGGGAGGGACACCCGCAGAAGCATGGACCAGCAAAGAGAAGCTTTTGGGAATAGGAGAATTTGAAGACGAGCTTTCAGCATTAAATGTAGAAACCATAGAGGCTATAGAAAGCTGGTTTGCACAGTTTCCAAAAATCCCTGGCGTAAGTACTGAAGAAGAATGGCGGACACTCAGCCTAAGGGATGATGATTACAAAAACGTAGATTTTGATGATAGTGCTTGGCCTACTACCGATTTACCGGCCGTGATAGAGGAGCTGGAATGTAAAGGACCAGACGGAGCCGTATGGTTTAGAAAAAGTTTCATGCTGGAAAGCCCTGATAGTGATCTTACTTTTTCTGTAGAGAATGGCGTAGATGATTCAGATGTAGCCTATATAAATGGTCAGATGTTTGGCTCCACGGTTTGTTGGAATTGCCCCAGAGAGTATACCATACCAGCCTCTACCCTTAAGCAGGGAGAAAATACGATTGCCATCAGAATCATTGATACCGGTGGGGGAGGCGGATTCTCAGGAAAAGTTAGCCTGAAAGAAGCTGACGGAAGTGAGATTCCCATCGCAGAAGGATGGTCTTATATGCAAATAGCTGATTACCAAAGTGGTCACTTCCTCCTATTTCATGAAAAACCGGAAGCCCTTGCCAATGCACCGGAAGGTCTATCCAGCTTTAGCTTCAATGCTAACAGTCCCAGTGTACTATTTAACGGTATGATTCAGCCCATCATTCCTTTTGGCATAAAAGGCGCCATCTGGTATCAGGGAGAAAGTAATGTGGGAAGGCATGTGCAGTATGAAAAAATGTTCCAGGCGATGATAACTGACTGGCGGGAAAGATGGGGATCAGAATTTCCGTTCTACTTCGTACAGATAGCCCCATTCTCCTATGGCAGTGAACGTTCTGCTGCACTACGAGACGCCCAGCGCAAAAGTTTGGCTACGCCCAAAACGGGTATGGCTGTCACCATGGACATAGGTGATGATGTGAGTATACATCCAGGAAACAAACAGGACATTGGAGACCGACTAGCCAAGTGGGCCTTGGTACAGGACTATGGAAAAGACATGGTCTATTCCGGACCTCTTTACGCTTCTCACTCTACCGATGGCAATATCCTTACCGTATCCTTCGAGCATACAGGAAGTGGATTAATGGCAGGAAAAGGCGGCCTACAAAACTTTGAAGTAGCCGGAGAAGATGGTGTATTCCATACCGCAACCGCCAAAATAGTAGGAGACCAAATCGCACTTACTTCAAGCAAGGTTTCTGCTCCTGTACATGTTCGCTATGGTTGGAAGGATTATTTAGTTGGCAGCTTATTCAATCAGGAGGGATTGCCAGCTTCTTCTTTTTCGAGTATTAGTGATAATGTTGAATGAAAGAATGATTGAATGAGTGAGTTTTGAGTGAATGATTTTCGAATTTTGAATGATAGAATGAATAAATTTTGAATGCAGAAGAGGAAAAATAATGCTGATTTTTAAACTGTCGGCAGAATACAGAGAAAAGAGATAGAATGGGCCTAAGGACCTATAAATGAGAAATTATTAACTTCAAAAATCAACCATTAATAATTCTGTGCTAAGGTTTCGCCCCTACAGGGCTTTTAACGGGTGATTATATGTTTCTACCAATATTTCAGCCCTATGGGCTTAGCATTCAATATTCGTTCATTATCTCAAACAATACCTAGAGGTCATCTTTAACTTAATCTTATAAGGTCATCCTCACATTCAAAATTCAATCATTCTCAATTCACTCATTGCCTTATGAACCCACTTAACAGACGAAATTTCCTCAAGAAAACCTCCCTTTCTGGCGCCCTGCTGGGACTAGGGACGCTGTTTACCAATCAGTCTACCGCAGCTATACCTGCCGCTGAGGGAGAATATATGGGCGGATTTGCAGCGCCTAAGCTTCCCACGGTACGGGCAGCTTTCATAGGGGTGGGGCACAGAGGGAAGGGCCACGCCAAATTCTTCGCCCAACTACCGGGAACAGAAGTGGTGGCCATCAGTGATTTGTTTAAGGACAATGTGGAGAAGACCAAAGAGATCGTGAAGGAAGCGTCGGAAGAAGGGAGACATCAGAATATCAAAGGCTACTTTGGGGAGGAAAACCTGTGGATGAAGATGTTGGAAGAGGTGAAACCTGATGCCGTTTTTATCTCCACCAACTGGCATAACCATGCGCCCATGGCCATAGCTGCTATGAAGGCGGGTGCGCATGCCTTGGTGGAAGTACCCATAGCCGTTACCTTGGAAGAAATGTGGGAGATCGTGAATACTTCTGAGAAAACGCAGAAGCATTGTATGATGATGGAGAATGTGAATTACGGACGCGATGAGCTGATGTTCCTGAATATGTGTCGTCAGGGAGTAGTGGGAGAGCTGCTACATGCAGAGGCCGCCTACATACACGAACTGCGTTGGCAGATGGAAGAACAAGAGAGAGGGACAGGTTCATGGAGAACCCACCACTACGCCAAACGTAACGGCAACCTCTACCCCACACACGGCCTGGGACCAGTAGCTCAGTACATGAATCTGGGTAGGGGAGATGACACCTTCGGAAGTCTGGTATCCTTCTCTACGCCCGGATTGGGAAGGCAGGATTATGCCGCCAAGAATTATCCAGCTGATCATAAATGGAATCAGCTCAACTTTAAAGGAGGCGACCTGAACACCTCCATCATCAAAACTCAGCTAGGAAGGACAATCATGGTGCAGTGGGATGAAACCAGCCCACGTCCCTATTCCAGACATAACCTTATTCAGGGAACCAAAGGCACCTTGGCTGGCTTCCCTACTAGAGCCGCATTAGAAGGAGGAGTAGAAGGTATCACTGAAGATCACCACTCTTGGGTGCAGGGAGAGCAGTTGCAAGCGCTTTATGAAAAATATGACCACCCACTTTACAAAAGACTTTCTTCCAGTAGTAAGGGAAGTGGGCATGGTGGAATGGATGGTATCATGATGTACCGCATAGTGGAGTGCCTGCAGAAAGGATTACCACTGGACCAAAACGTCTATGAAGGTTGTTTCTGGAGTGCTGTGGCACCTCTTAGTGAAAGATCTGTAACCAGTGGCGGTTCCCCACAGCCATTCCCAGACTTCACCAGAGGGAATTGGAAAGTAACGGAAGGGTTGGGAATAGTGGGTTAGGGCTATTTTCTTCTTTTCCTTGTAAGGAACCCTAAATAAAATCGTTCTGACAGCAGGATAATTTGGTAAGTTTGCTAGATGAAAAAACTGCTGTTGATTACGTATTACTGGCCACCATCTGGAGGAGCGGGAGTTCAACGTTGCCTGAAGCATGTCAAATACTTCAGAGATTTTGGCTGGGAGCCCGTAGTATTTACAGCAGAAGATGCTGCTTATCCTATACTGGATGAGTCCCTAACCAAGGACATACCTGAAGGAATAGAAGTAGTCAAAGGGCCCATCTGGGAACCTTACGAATTATACAAGCGATTTACAGGACAGAAAAAGAAGGAGAGAGTGTATTCCGGCTTTCTGTCAGAAGACAAAAAGCCTTCCTTCACTCAAAGAGCGTCTGTCTGGATCAGAGGAAACTTCTTCATTCCTGACGCCAGAAAATTCTGGATCTCGCCTTCTGTTAAACTTCTCACCAAATACCTCAAAGAAAATCCAGTGGATGCCATCATTTCCAGCGGGCCTCCACACTCCGTACACATGATCGCGAGAGGAGTCAGAAGGAATACGGGCATTCCATGGCTAGCTGACTTCCGTGACCCATGGACCAACATAGACTTCTATGACCAGCTCATGCTGACCTCTTGGGCTGATAAGGCCCACCACAGAATGGAAAAGTCAGTGATAGATGAGGCTGATAAAATGGTGACCGTGAGTTGGAAATGGGCAGAGGAGTACAAAGAGATGGGCCGCAAGGATATTCAGGTCATCACCAACGGCTTTGATGATGCAGATTTTCAGTTTGGGGAAGTGGCCCTGGATGAGAAATTCTCCTTTAACCATATAGGCTATCTGAATACCGACAGAAATCCCCCTGCCCTTTGGAAAGCATTTGGAGAGCTTTGTCAGGAGATCCCGGCTATGAAGGAAGCACTTGTCCTGAGATTCATCGGGAAGACGGACCAACTCACTTTCGCACAACTGGAAGAGCAAGGCCTGATGGAAGTCGTTGAAAAAGTGGACTACATGCCTCATAACGAGGTGGTCAAAACCCTCGCCCAATCACAGATACTCCTCCTTCTAATCAATAACACTCCCAATGTGCTGGGCGTCATCCCAGGAAAGATCTTTGAATACTTGGCTTCCGGTAGGCCTGTCATGGGAGTAGGAAATCCGGAAGGAGATTCTGCGAGAATTCTTAGGGAAACAGAGGCTGGAAAAATGATCGACTTTGATAATGGGGAAGAACTCAAGCGGGAAATTCTCCGTCTTTACCAACTCTACAAAAAGAAGAAACTCACTGTTAATAAAGGAAACATCGCCAGGTTTACCCGTAAGCATTCTGCAGGACTGATGGCGGGGCTACTAGACCAGATGGTATAATATGGAGATAGACTTAAGTTCTATATTTCCAAAGTATAGGAAGAACTATTTTAATTTAACGCGTATATTAAAGCATGGCAGAGTTAGTCAAACAAATAATGGCCTTACCTAAGGCAGATCGCCTAAAGATTGCTATGCAAATTCTCCTAAGTATCCAAGAAGAGGATGAGCATATCCCCGCTTGGCATCAGGAAGAACTCGAAACTTTTCAGCAGTTACTATCAGAAGAGAAAGTTACTTATCACAGTGAGAGTAACTTCTGGGAAGAGGCAAGAAAAAGAGTCAAATGAGCAACGAGTTCATCTTAGTTGCTTCTGATAAGGCTTTAGATTTCATTTCAGAAGAATACAATCAACTGGAAAAAATAAAAGAATGATTAGGGGAGCGATTCTTTGATGCTGTGGAAGCATCTTTCAGTACTATAAAAAAGCGCCCATTAAGCTTACCTCAAAAGACAGCTATCTATAGGCGAAGCCTGATCAATATTTCTAAAAGGATTCAATATTCCATCTATTATCGACTCGAAGGAAAAACAATCTTTATAGACTTAATACTACCCAACTCCATCAATCCTAGTAAACATCCTGCCTAGCACCTCTATTTTTTATAATTCTTCCTATTAAAATTGGAAAAGCTTTCCTAACTATATAGAGGAACGATAACTGTTAGGCAGAAATCTCCGTTAATGATTAAAAGGAACCCATAATATTCCACTGTCCTCTATGATGGAGTCAAAATTTGATAGGCTAGTTGAAGAATACCAGCAGGTAATTCCTTTCCAAATCCGCTTTAAGGATGAGAGTTGGGAAATGCAGTTGCTGAATATCTTCTTAGTCTGGTTCTGTCCCGGATTTCTCACTTCCTACACTACTGTGATCGGGAGCAAAATCTACTTCCCTAGTGAAAGATTTATTCAGGAAGACCCGAATAGAGCCATACGGATTTTAGCACATGAATTGGTCCACTTGCTGGATGCAGAGAAATCTTCTACACCTGTCTTTATGTTGGGCTATGTATTTCCGCAGGTATTGGCACTGGGAGTTTTCCTATTCCCCTTGATCGGATTTTGGGCATTGGCATTCTGGGTATTCCTTCTTCCCATTCCTTCCCGTTTTCGCTTTCATTATGAGGCCAGAGCTTACGCCATAGACTATATCACTTACCCATATTTGGACAGAGAAGCCTATTTGGACAGAATTACGGAACACTTCTCCGGTTGGGGGTATTACAAAATGTTTCCTTACCCAGAGGAAGCTAAGGATACCATCATGCACTGGGTAGAGCAGGCAGAAAATGGTTCTGACCCCATCCTTACCAAGGTGTTACTAGTGTATGAAATGGTGAGCGAGTCTGGAGCTTAAGTATCAGTTTCACGCAAAGCCGCTAAGTCGTAAAGAGATTCCGTTTGACATTACCCAATCTCCCCTTTATACCAATTCGTCAAAACCTGTTCGGCTGGTTTTCCTTTAGGGGTGTAGAAATGGGCGTACTGACTGCCACCATCCACAAAGTCTCCGGTGGAAGGATTGTCCCACCACCACCAAAAGACACCATGTAGCCATTCTTCATCCGCGAAAGCCTCGAAAAAGGCTTGATAATAATTGGCTTGCTCCTGCCAGTCCTCGTAGGGGGTTTCCTCATAGGCCCATGGACGAGTGGCGGCACCCAGGTAGCTACATACGCCTAATTCCGTGAAGAGAATGGGTAGATCAGGATGGTGTTTTATTCGCCAGGCTACCAATTGGTCTATTTGCTTTCGCCAACCCTCCATCATGTTTTCTACTGAACTCTTGGGCTGCTCGGCTACTGCAAAGTAGGCATCCACGCCTATATAATCCACGTGATCCCAGAAGAGCACCTTGTCATAGCCTATGTCTCCATTAAAGTTAGCGGAGTAGGTCAGCTTCCCTTTGTAAACTTCCTTGACCTTATCTATGACCTTCACCCATCGTTTTTGGGTTCTCTTTCTCCCCAGGGTATTCTCACAACCTACAGAGAATAGTTCTACGCCTTCTTCCTCAGCTATGAGCGCGTAATGGGTGATGAAAGCCTCATAAAACTTGAACCATTTCTTTCTACTATCTGGCTTAAACTCTCCCCTCCATGTATGGTCATAGGCATCCACGAAGGGTTTGAGCATAACCTTCATCCCTTTCTCATGAATGTATCTGATGATATGGCGGATAGATTCATCGGAAGGTGTCTTTTCAGGATGTGCCAGGATGATGTTGGCATACTTCCCTTGCTGCCACCAGCCTACTGCCAAGGCTACCCACTCTGTCCCGGTCTCTGCCAATCTGTCTATGGAAGCATTTGAGGCTTCGGAAAGGAATACGTCCTTATGAAATCCGGCATAGGTCATGCCTTTCATAAAAGCAGGACGTGCAAAAATGGTGGTCTGGTAAGAGCGAGGCATGGTAGAAGGATTAATTATTCTTCTGGCTTTTTAGGGTCTTCTTCTATCTTGAGTAATAAGATCATTACTGCAGCAGCCCCAAGTGCCATGATATGAGGAGATTCTGTAGTGGCTAAGGGTTTCTCAAACCAGTTTTTATCATCTCCCTCGTACACCTCATTATTGATGATGGTGGCTATGGGACTTTCCCATCTCCCCTTCTTCTTCCCTTTATACACCTTTCGATCCACTACAATAGCCAAGGGTTTTTCCAGCCAATTTTTCTCCCCTTCGTAGATTTTATTCTCTATAATGGTCAAAACAGGCTTCTCAAACCATCCCTTTTCTCCTCTAAATACTTCTCCTTCTATTAGGGTAGCTAATGGGGCTTCAAACCAGCCTTTCTCGCCTTTATAAATTTCAGTTTCCATGATGTGTGTTCCCTATTCTATGGTTTTGCTACTAGCTTTCGGCTGAAAATACGCATTTACTTCTAAGGCTTAGGATTTCTTTCCATATATTTTGAGCTGGAATAGATAACCCCCTTCATTCATGAGCCTGTTTCCAGGACAGTTATTGAGTAAGTGCTGGCAGGGAGATGTAGCAGATCTCTACCAGAAAGGCCTTATTTCAGGGAAGCAGGAACTGGTGGCTACTATTTACCACTACTTTCGGAGTCAGGACCAGGCTGACTACTGGCCCTGGGTAGCTCCAAGCTTACACTTTGCAAAAAGGCAACAACCCGTACACACTTGGCTAGATGATTATATGATCCAAAGCAGAATGCATTCTCATCATCCAGATCTACTGCTGAGTTTTGAAGGGGAAATCATTGCGGCTGTGATGGTATCTTATTCTCCTACAGACTACCTGGATTACAGAAAGAGTCTGGAATTTCTCTCACAAATCTCACAATTGGCGGGAAAATCTCACATTCATTTGAATATTCTCCCAAATCAAGGAGGGAAGGACACCTCCACCTTGTATTTGATTTCAGATGAAATTAGATTGGTTTATGCTGTCATAGGGAAGAAAGGAGCCTTAGCATTGGATACTTCAGCCATAAAAAATGAATTTCCTCTACTCAAAGCTTCTCCTTATTTTCTTCACCTGACGGCCTCAGTAGAACAACATTTCATATCCTTTAACGCCAAATAACTGTATGCCTTCATTCTCTTGCTTATTGAAGCTGGGTATCGTGTCCTCATTAGGATTTCTCCTCATTTTACCTCTACAGCTATGGGGACAATGGGAGGAGGCCACCACCAAATTCATTACCCAGGATAGTGTCAAGCAGATCATAGAGAAAGAGCATTTTACTATTTCTGCTGATCAGCACCTTCACCTGATCTATCAAGAAATTCCCATAGCCGGTGGGAGTATTTTGTATCATACAGAACGAGATATCTTAGGAGAATGGAATAATCCTACTTTTATCAACCAAGATGGGTTATTGGTTTTCAACGCTTCTTTAGCTACCCATCCTACCCTATCCATTCCCTATGTAGCCTATCAGGCTGAGCAAAGCATAGAGAGTGAAATTTTCTTCGCTTACAGAACCAGTAACGGTTTCTGGCTTACAGAACAACTTACGGACAATGACCTCTTAGATGTAAGTCCAAGCATAAAAGCAGACCCCAGTGGAGGGATACATATATGCTGGATACGAGAGGTAGAGGAAGAGTTCTATCTTATGTATGCCTACAGAGCCACCGAAAGTAGTCCATGGGATATCTATCCGATAGAAAATGCTTTCCCCGGTTCCCTTGGAGAATCTTCTGCTCCCAAACTAGCCGTAAATGATAAGGGACAGGTACATGTTACCTTCAGAAGTGGAATTATCGGAAACCTACGCATTTCCTATGCCTTTCTCGCTTCACAGCAGAGTGATTGGTTTGTGGAAAGGCTTCCCTTCTTTAATAACAGTGAATTTGAACATGACATAGCGATAGATACTGATGGCTTACCAAAAGTGGTCATTGGTGGGCTTTTCACCAACAATAGTTGGCGGGTGTATGAACAGAAAAAAGATCCTAAAGGAGACTGGCGAGAGAGAAATGTAATCGTAAGTGGTGGAAGAGGTGGGCTTTCCTCTTTCTGGATAGATGATCAGGGATATTCGCATGTTCTCATAAATGTATTTTTCAATAGTGTGGCCAATGGACGAGTCAACTATTACGAAAATACCTCCGGCAGTTGGCGGGTAAGAGCACTTCTGGGAAATGGGGTAGTCTTCGCCCAAACAGTCAATAATGCGATCATCCTAATGGATGCAGGCGGTCAAGCCTACTGTGCAGCCTACTTAGGCTCTTCTCCCGAGCAACAAAACGTCATAGTCTACGGAGCTCCCGTTCCTGCCTTAGCTACTTCTACCACCTCTTCTCTAAGCGATCCATATATTCAGGTGTTTCCTAATCCTGCTCAGGATCAAGTGTTCATGGATATTCCCTCTGAAGTAAGAACTCCCTCCCTGAGTTTGTATGGATTAGATGGGAGAATGTATCATCAGGAGCTGAATCCTACTCCTCAGGAGGGCCAATTAAAGCTGGAACTAGCCGGCCTGAGCAAGGGAATGTATCTGTTAGTCATCCACCATGACAAAGGAGTACATAGGCAGATGGTGATAAAAGAATAATCCTACCCCCAATAAAAAAAAAGAGAGATCCCTTCCTGTTAAGAAA
>JBCDBC010000074.1:0-10475 GCA_039184535.1 Bacteroidota bacterium
GCCCGCTTTAATTATGTAGCCCAACCAGAAGATGGTGATGTAGCCCTTATGCCTGGAGTAGGCGTGTATGACATACATTCTATTGAATGGGGATACAGACCTATACTGGAAGCTAATAGTGCGGAAGAGGAAAGAGCTACCTTAAATCAGTGGATCAGAGATCATGAAGATGATCCTATGTACAGATTCGGTAGACAACGCTTCAACCCACCAGATCCAAGTTCTCAAACGGAGGATTTGGGAGATGATGCCGTAGAAGCCAGTTTATTGGGATTGGCTAACCTGAAAAGAATTGTCCCTAACCTCATAGAGTGGACTGAGGAAGAGGGAAAGGACTATGATGATCTGCAGGAGTTATATGGACAAGTGATAGGTCAGATGTCCAGGTATATGGGACATGTAAGGTCAAATGTAGGAGGAGTATATGAGACATTCAAAACGTATGACCAGGATGGGGTAGTCTATGAATTTGTAGATAAGGCTAAACAAAAAGAAGCGGTAGATTTCCTGCATCAGAACCTATTTCAGACGCCCATCTGGTTGCTGGATCAGAATATTCTCCAGAGAATCCAATCCGCTGGTGCAGTGGATAGAATTAGAAGGGCTCAGGTTTCTTCTCTCAATAATCTGTTAGAGCCTAGTAGATTGGCGAGACTGATAGAGGCAGAAGCTATGCTGGGGGCCTCTACTTACCGAATCACAGATCTTTTTGATGACCTGAGGGATGGTATCTGGTCTGAGCTTAAACGTGGGACTTCAGTAGATACTTATAGAAGAAACCTCCAAAGGGCCTATATAGAGAGGCTTGAGTACCTCATGACCAAAGAGCAAACGCCTATCAGTGGAGCTTTTAGTAACTTTGTTGGATTTACCAGGGTAGATGTAAGCCAGTCTGATATTCGTGCAGTAGTAAGAGCTGACTTGACTAAATTACAAGATGAGCTTGAGAGAGGGAGTAAAAGAGCTTCTAATGATATGACGAAGTATCATTTTGAAGATGCCCTAGCCAGAATTAACATTCTTCTGGATGATGATTAATGATGTTAATAGAACCAAGAATACAACAGGTAGGTACTAAATAGTATCTACCTGTTCTGCTTTTAGGCTATCTGGTACAGCTATCTGGATGAAATCCTCAGGATGTTTCTTTAGATACTGAAGCATTCTTTCCTGTATAAAGGGTTCATGCTCAAAGTAGAATTTCTCGAATGAACTGATCCCTGAGAAATCTATAGCATCACTCTCCATTCTGATATTTGGGAGGGCCTTATTTTTCCATCCTTCTACTTCCCAAATTTTCAGAACTTCATCTAGCTGAGGAAGTATTTGCTCTGCTCCTATTTGCATGAGAATATCTCTGAGTTCTTCAGTTTTGGAGCCAGCAGGGCTCCTGAGGTAGCCTATAATACCTATATCTTCCATGAAAGCCCGTAATTCAGTCAGCTTATAGAGGGCCTGCTGACCGGGTCTTAAAAATGGATAGACTGTATTTACTCCACCCTCAGACATTTCATCAAAGATGGGGGTGAGTAACTCCTGTTCAAAAAAGAGAGTAATAGGGACAGTATTTTCTTGTGGATATAGACCCCTGTAATCTGATATACTTATGGCGGCCCTGTAATCCTCCTTTACCTGATAATCTATCCCTACAGCTTCTTCGGTAGGTGAAGTTAGGCAGGAAGAAAGTGTGAGGAGAGTAAGCCCTGCGAAGAAGCATCTCCAACTAAGTACCAAGACTATGTTCATTAGTTAGCAGCTATTTTTTCCTTGATAGCAACAGATATGGCCTGTGCCATAAGCTCAGTTCCTTTTCCATCAGGGTGTACCCCATCTGGAAACATGTCTGATTTTCCTTCAAGGGCAGTATACAGATCTATAATGGGTACCTGGGTTTCAGCAGCTATGCTGTCCAGCATGATTTGCATTTCTCCACTCACGATAGATTCCGTAATTCCCCAATTATCTTCATATACGGGTACAGGATAACAGATCATTACCTCAGGTGCTGAGGCTAATCCCTGAAAGGATTGGATAAACTCCACAAAGTCAGGAATGAATTCTTCCTTGTATTGCCAGTTTTGGGGTTTGGAATCATTGGTTCCCAGCTTGATGATGACTACATCCGGCTCATACGCTTTGGCAACTCCATAAGTTTCCTCATTCCAGTAGGGGTAATCGCCTTTTTTTAGTAGGGTTCTCCCGCCCAGGCCGTAATTCATTACCTCAAATTCTTCACCCAATATTCTTCCTAAATGCTTGGGATACGTATTCTCTCCCAGACCAGCTCCTTCCGTGATGCTGTTACCTACACAGGCAACTTTGGTAATGGTAGAAGAAGGGGCCTCTTCTTCAGGAGTTTGTGTGGCTTCTGATGTGGGGGAAGAGGTACATCCCACGAAAAACAAAATGACAATAAGAATGATTCTGGGAATCTGAGATAGTAAGGGGGTTAACATAGAATTGTGATTTCTTAAAAATTACAAAAGAAGTGCAAAGCATGCAAAATGCCCTGCACTTCTTCTATTATGAGAAAAAAAATCTTACTGTAGTTGATACACCTTGATATAGTCTATTTCCATGGTTTGGGGGAAGACGGTAGTATCATCAGGATTACCAGGCCAGATTCCGCCAACCGCCACATTCACCAGTAAGTGGAATTTCTGGTTGAAAGGCCAGGTATCAGGTGCGATACTTTGAGAATCCATGGTGAAGAATAGTTCTCCGTCCAGGAACCACTGTATTTTATTTACTTCCCATTCTACTGCGAAAACATGGAAATCATCTGAGAAATCACCGGATTCTAAGGCTTTTGCTCTTGTCTTGGATTTGTTATTGGGCCAGTCAGGACCATAGTGGATGGTACCATGGGTTATCTCTGGTTCATGTCCTACCAGCTCCATTATGTCAATTTCTCCACTTTTAGGCCATGTACCGAATACCTCTTCAGTGGACAGCATCCACAGTGCAGGCCATAACCCCTGTCCCTTAGGCATTTTAGCTCTGAACTCATATCTTCCAAATGTCCAATCTGCCTTATCCTTAGTACGTAGCCTGGCTGAAGTAAACTCTGAACCTTCAAAGTCCTCTTTCAATGCAGTAATGATGAGGCTCCCATTCTCTAATTTTACATTTTCTGGCCTGTCAGTATAGTACTGAAGTTCATTATTTCCCCATCTATCAAGACCATATAAGGAACCAGTTCCTATCTGGTAGGACCATTGAGTAGTATCCAGCTCTGTTCCATCAAAGTTATCTTCCCATACCAACTTATACTCTAGCTCTGGTAGAGGTGCCGGCGGGGTAGGAGGATTAACTACGGGATCTGGATCGGAGTCATTGTCACATGCTGATAGCGAAACCGCAAAAACCGCCATCAGGAGTAGCGTAAACGAGTAAGTTTTGATTAGTCTATTCATATAGCAATAAGTTAATATTTTATTTTCAAAATATTGACGTCTATTTGGCCTTATTTCCGTATGCCTCATCCAGGAATTCATATCTCGTGTCCTTCTCTGCATTTACCAGTTTAGACTTCACATCTATGACCATAACAGGGGGAGTAGGATCATTGGCTGTAGCGGAAGGCCACTTAGGGAGCATGATTCCATTGGGATTTCCTTTCTTGATGAAGTTGACAAAAAGCTTCTGCATGGTCTCTGATACTTTGTAGTCATCCTCTGTCCAGGCGTAGTCCTCTACCAAAGGCAGATTCCCCATACAATACTCAATCTCACATGCATGTGGCGCTCCCAAAGGTTCTGGTGCTGGAGGTGTATTTTCTGTTTTTTTTATGGTTCCTCCTGCCAGTCCTGACATTAGGTTCTTATCTACCAATGGAGGCCTAAGTTTGCTATACAGGTAGCGGTAAACGGCTTGATCACTATGCTTTCTGTGTAAATCAAACCACTTCCAGGTACTGTATGAGATAAATCTGTCAGAAACCAGAGCCGTGGCAGAGTACTCCATTTCTTTTTCTGTGCTATGGGGATATAACTCTAGAACTTTTTCATGATGCTCCGGGTAGAGAGTCTGTACGGTTTTTACATAATTCTCCTCCGTGAGAGGCTGCCCTCCCATTAAGGCCATGGCGGGAAGTTCTGCAGAATTCCACCCCAATAATAATGGTACTTGAGCTTGTTCGCCAGCTTCGAAGGTTGCAGGTAATGATTTCGTGAAGAAGTATCCATCTATGGCTGGAGAAAACCCAAACCTACCTGACTCTTTGAAAATCTCATATAGGTCTCTCGAGCTAAGGGCCCTTAGCTCTTCAATGCTGGAGTAGCCTGCTTTCTCTACAAAATCAAGTCCCTCCTTTTCAGCATTTTGCATACTTAATGGGAATAGGGTAGGGTTAATGCCCGCACCACTTTCGCCTATGGCACCAGCAATAAGATCTCTTGATAAGGGAGAGGCCATATGGGCGCTTACAGACACAGACCCGGCTGATTCACCTGCTATGGTAATCCTGGATGGATCTCCTCCGAATGCGGCTATGTTGTTAGCTACCCATTGTAGGGCTGCTTGCTGATCCAGCAAACCATAGTTTCCAGAACCTTTATAGGGAGCTTCAGCACTCAGATCTGGATGGGCTAGAAAGCCAAATACATTTAGCCTGTAATTTACGGTAACAGTTACTATGCCCTTCTTAGCCATACTTTCTCCATCATAGCGAGGTTCAGAACCATCTCCGGCTAAAAACCCTCCTCCATAGAAGTAGACTAACACAGGTAATCCTGTTGTATTTCTTTTCGCCTGAGTCCATATGTTCAGGTACAGACAATCTTCACTGATGCCGTTTGACCTAAACTTCATATCGCCGAAGATAGGTGCCTGCATAGCCCTGGGACCAAACTTCTTGGTCATCTTTACCCCTTCCCAGGGCTCAAGCGGCTGAGGAGCCTTCCACCTTAACTTACCTATGGGCGGCTTTGCATAAGGAACACCCAAGTACGTTTGAATATCATCCTCTGTATGGTATTCTCCTTCAATGACTCCCTGTTCTACTTTGGCCTGGACACCAAAAGCATTGAGGCTTTGGCCTTGTGATGAATAACACATAAAGAGTAATAAGCAATAGGTAATTGCGTGACTAAATTTTATCATGATAGCTTAGTTGATTGTAGTCCTTATTGGATGTGTTGATTCTCAAGGAATAATACCTTTTTACTCTCTCTTTGCCATTTCTCCATGAGTTCAGGAGAAATCTCTTCTGAATTCAGCGTAAATGACCCCAGAACTATGTCTTCATCTCCATCCTGGTCCACGTCACCGGCGTCCATGACCATCCATCTTCCATCTCCAGCTCCTTCTATTTGGTATGGCGTGAACTGCCAGTCTCCCTTATTTTCCAGGTATACCAAAGCCTGGGCCCCTTCTATACTGAAGTCCGGAAAGAAGGACATCGCAAATACGTCAAGGTCTCCATCTAGATCAAAATCTCTGCATCTCACTTTGGACGACCCAAAAAAGGGGAAGAAGTACTTCTCTGAGAAATTATATTCTCCATCATTCAGGAAGATGCGAATACCATGGTAGGGTTTGAGGACATTACTTTTGTCCCCATTATCTCCATTAGAAAGAATAATATCCTTGTGTCCATCCCCATCAAAATCCAGAAATTCAAAGTCATTAGACCCATAAATGGAGGGGAATCTCAGAACTCTTTTCTCCTGAAACCCGTTTTCCCTTTGGTAAAAGATACTGATCCCTTCATCCGCCTGAGCGAATAAAACAATTAGTTCTTCTAAACCATCTCCATTTAGGTCTTCTGCATATACGATACTTGACCCTGCTACGCCTTTTAAAACAGTTTCTACAAAGAAACCCTGATTCTGCTCAAATCTGGAGAACTTACCTAGATCATTTCCGAAAGAACAGATCAATAGATCCGTTTGTTGGTCTGAATCCAAGTCAGTCTTGAGAAAAGCTACTGGCCGGGGTAACTCTCCAAACAAAAAGTTCTGTCGGTCTGGTTGATCTTCCCCAAAGCTTACTACAGCCCCACTCGTCCCTTCATCTGGGTAGAGCTGGCCTATGGTAAGGGCGTATAGGGATTGTTCATCTATTCTGGCAATGTCCACGATCGGCTTTAGGAAACGGGTTTTATACGCAGGTCTAAGTTCCTCATTTAACCTTGCAAAATTCCCTCCTCTATCAGCTACATAAAGGGCTTTCGCTTTAGGATCAAACTGAACCATGGTGATAGAGGGTTCAGCAGGGAAGCCAGTATCAGGAAACTTAGGTTGGAATTGTGAGGTAATATGCCAATCCTTAACTCGGTCAACAGGGACTTCTTCAGGAGCCATTTTCTTGAAGAATCGATTGATTCTTTTCCACTCTTCTTCTGAGATGGTGGGGCTTTCAGGGTAGATGTTGGCATCTTTGAGTTTGAAGACTTTTTGTATAGACTTCTTCTCATAAGGATTATAGTACCTCGAAGGTACTCCCATACGGGCTCCCATTCGGATCAGAACTGTATCCCATTTTTCCTTGGGTAAGAGGGAAGGCTCAGGATACAGATGACAACTCCCACACCTTGCTTTGGCAAGCATTTCATCCTCTGCTAGACTTGCCTCATCATATTGGGTACAAGCTGATAAAAGGAACAGGATTAGAAAGAGGCTCCCCCCATACCAGCGTATTTCTTGTATGCCTTTCATTCCTATCTTACGAGTACCACAGCGGCTATCAGTAAAATAGCACACTATGACTTGATAATATTGTTTAGCTACCTATCTGCTGAAAAGTAAGCTCTCTGGTTTCTCCAGTATAAGTCTGTATCTCCATTTGTTCTACTTCCTTGTCTATCAGAATCTGCCTTCCTGACTGAGAAAGAAAGCCGGTTCCATAAGTAAACTCCACTATCTGTACACCGCCATCAGTGTAGAACAGCTTGGCAGATGCATCCATAGGTTCTGGTGTAAAGTAAGTCGCAGTGCTTTCTACCTCAAACATCTTCAAAGGCCCACGATTAACAGAAGCTATCAGATATGAACTTCCCTCTGCAGTAGGTAGGGAAACCAGTGCTTTAGCATCTCCAGGGACAAAGAAGCCAGATTCGCGTGAAATGCTGGATGAGAAAGTACCTTTCCCATCACCAAGGAGAATGAGTCCTGTAAATGCATCATATTGACCACTGTTAACCTCATTACCGTAGTCATTTCCTACCATGGCTACATCCAGATATCCATCTCCATTAATGTCCATAACACGCATCCCATTTACAGGTGCAAACTGTGCTTCAATAGGTAGCTTCTTTATCTGGAACTGGCCATTACCCAGGTTTTCTATATAGGAAGTAGACATATGATTAGCTTCCAAGATAATGCCTCCTTCCAATTCTTCAGGAGAGAGTAGTTCATCTATGGTAGTGATACCATACTCCTTATATTCTCTAAATCTTTTTCTGAAAATGGGGCTCTGTGCATTTAACTCATCCCAACTATGGACAGCAAAAGGCTTCATACTGCCATCTTCGGCTTTCAGGTAACAAGAAATGACTACATCCAGCGCACCATTTTCATCAAAGTCATTAGCAGTAACTCTGACAGGTTGATCTGGAGTAGCACAGTAAAAATTATTCTCTCCAAGGTTTCCTGCTATGTAGTCAATATCGCCATCCTCATCAAAATCTCCTGAGGCTATACTGTTCCACCAACCGGTAAGATTATGTATCCCAGTTTCAGTTTGGGCGACTAGTTTCCCATTTTGATTGGCAAAAAAGCTGATAGGGAGAAATTCTCCTACCACTATCAGGTCTACAGCCCCATCTTGATTAAAATCACTCCAAAGGCCATCCGTAACCATACCCATTTGGGCTAGCTCTGGACTTACGGTACTGGTTACATCAGTAAATGTGCCTCCCTCATTTTGGAGAATGTAGCTATTGGCAGGTTTAGGGTATGCACCTACCACCACTCTTCCCCCCACAAACAGGTCCAGGTCGCCGTCAGCGTCAAAGTCAGCAGCTCGTACACAACTTCCGCTGCTTAGCAGCTCAGGTAAGGCACGCTCAGATAAGGTAAAATTACCCTTGCCGTCATTCAAATAAAGTCTGTCCTGGTATTCAGGTGACCCTTCCTGATACTCAAATCCTCCACTGACCAGATATAAGTCCAGGTCTCCATCATTATCAGCATCAAAGAGTAAACTCCCCATATCCTCTTCTACCATTTTCTCTTCTGAGGTAAACTCCTTCTCGGTAAATCCCCCTTCAGCAGTTTGGAGAAAGAAAGTTCCTTTTCCTTGAGCGGAACCTCCTACAAATAAGTCTGATAATTTATCCCCATTCACATCTCCCACTGCCAGGGAAGGGCCGTACTGAGAAAATTTATGGGGGATATTTCTTTGGGTATTATAGTCTATAAAGTCTAATTCTTCATACTCAAAATCCACTCCTGTTATCTGATTTACCAATCCCTCTTGCTCAGTCTCTTCTGTATCCGCTTCTACTGCTTCACTGTAAGAGACTTCCAGGACCTGATTGGCAGCGACATTAGTAAGTGTACTGATTTTTCCATCTGGCCATGTAATGAGGACTTCAGAAACCTCCGTTTCAGAACCCAGACCGAAGTGGATGATATCTTCTACCGTAGATACATATCCTCTGTAAATATTGTGGTCATGGTATTGGGTGATTCCTTCTCCGTAGCTGATGCTCACCTTAGCCCCGAGGGCTGATGAATTGGAATTAGGTCCCTTTAGGGTAATTCTCAGATAATTTGCTTGCTCTTTTTGCCTATCTACAGCCTGATTTTCATACAGGAAGGCTTGGTCATTGATGTTATTGACCACATAATCCAGGTCTCCATCCAGATCAAAATCTGCAAATGCAGCTCCATTGGAAAAGGAAGCCTGGGTGAAGCCCCATTCTTTAGAAACATCAGTAAAGTCTAGCCCTCCCTCGTTTTTGAAGACATAGTTGGGAATTTTTACGACCGGGATTTGGGCAAGGAGGGTCTCTCTACTAGTAAAAGCACCGGCGTTTTTTCTGAAGTTAATGAAGTCATTATCGGTTATGTCTTTTGGAAAGCCGTTGGTGACCAATAGATCTTTAAATCCATCATTATCTATGTCTGCAAAGAGGGGAGACCAGCTCCACTCAGTCTGATGCACACCACTTAATTGTCCTATTTCACTAAAGCTTAGATTGCCATTGTTTAGTTGAAGCATATTTCGTGGATACTGATGGGTGTACCCGTATTTGTAGTCGTAGATATACACTATGTATCCATTCCCAACCATGACGGTTTTCTTCCTCAGGTTAGTCTCTGGCTGCATATCTACGGTGATGATATCCATGTGGCCGTCATTATTGATATCAGCGGCATCATTTCCCATGGAGAAACGGGATTGGTGATTTATCATTTCATCAATCACATCCCTGAATTGTCCTTCACCGTCATTTACATAAAATAGGTCATTGGTTACGTAGTCATTACCTACATATATGTCTGGCTTAAGATCCTGATTCACATCCAGTATACTGACACCTAACCCAAATCCTTCTTTGAGAATACCAGATTCATGAGAAACATTGGTAAAGGTTCCATCACCATTATTTCTGTATAGTTTATCCGTATTATCAGAGCTCCCATCAACTACCTTAGGTTTATATACAGAAGGGATTCCTTTGACTTTGGAGTTTGAGAGAATGAAAACATCCAGATCACCATCAGCATCATAGTCCAGAAAACTGGCCATAGAGCTGTGGCCGCCATCATCTAATCCATAAGCAGCAGCTTCATCTTCAAATACAGGCTCCCCTTCATCATTCAATCCCTGATTGATGAAAAGCATATTTTTTCTGTCTTCTTCTTTTCCAAGGATGGAGTTGCATACATAGATGTCCAGCCATCCATCTCCATTGATATCCACGGTGGCAGATCCGTAGCTCCATTTTTTAGGGGTAGCAACACCAGCGGTTTCAGTGATATTCTCAAACTTCATTCCTCCCTGGTTTAAGTAGAGTTGATTGTCTACCATATTTCCGGTGAAGAAGATATCTTCAAGGCCATCATTGTTAAAATCCCCTACTGATACGCCACCACCATTGTAGAGATAGGAAAGGTCAATGACATTAAATTCACCAACTTCGAAAATCTGGTTATTAAATGTAATCCCGGATTTGTTGGCGTCTACCAGCTTGAATAGGGTAGGTTGCTGGTTACAGGAAAGAAATGTCAATAGCATAAACAGACAGCCGAGTATTCTGCTCATCATAGCCTTTGGTTGGGTCAGAATTGAATAGTAGTTCTAAAAGTGTAAATATAAAAAAAGCAGAAGGCACAAATGACACATATAGAAGATTTTCTGTGTCTTTTATGCCTTCTGCGTAGGCTACCAGCCTATATCACATAGACTGATAGCTTTCTCTTCATCCTAGTTGTAACCAGGGTTCTGAGTAAGGTTTTGTACGCCATCTACAGTAGACTGAGCGATAGCATTTGCAGGAAGAGGCTGATATAAATCTTTTA
>JBCDBC010000075.1:0-10454 GCA_039184535.1 Bacteroidota bacterium
AATTGGTGGCTTCGGCTGCCCTGGAGTTCTATTGTCTAAAGTGAAAACACTACTACAGGCAAAATACTATCAAATTAATTCTAACAAACTACTATTATGCTACTCGAATTTAGCTTCGTCAGAAGGCTTATACAGCATACCTTGTTGATCATAGCCTTTTGTAGTACTACCTGGGCTTTTGCAGGTCCTTCCGCTACCATCACTGGTAAAATGACAGATGCCGATGGTAATGGGCTAAAAGGAGGAACTGTACTAGTAAAAGGTACTACTACAGGTGCACTTACTGATGATCAGGGCCAATACTCCATAGAGGCAGAAGCTTCCGACGTACTGATCTTCAGCTATATTGGATATCGCACACAAGAGATTACGGTAGGGAGTAGTTCCACCATCAATGTAAGTATGGAAGAGGATTTCGGACTATTAGATGAAGTTCTCGTAGTGGGATATGGTTCTCGTAAAAAGTCACACAACACAGGTGCCATTGCACAGGTAACAGGTAAAGAAGTTGCCGCCATCCAGGCCAACCGTGTGGATGATGCCCTAGCCGGTAAATTAGCTGGTGTCCTGATTCAGAATCAGGATGGAGCACCGGGTGCAGACCCTAAGATTCAGATCAGGGCTACTTCTTCCATCACAGGTGATGCAAATCCCCTGATCGTAGTGGATGGATATCCTATTTCTGGAAGCCTGGCTACTGTTAACCCAAACGACATTGAAAGTATTGAAGTATTGAAAGATGCTGCTTCAGCAGCTATTTACGGTTCACGAGGTGCGAACGGAGTTATTCTGGTGACCACCAAAAAAGGGTCAGTAGGTAAGACTAACATTAGCTACAATGCCTATGTAAGTACTTCTAGCAGGTATGTGGGAGAGAACATTAATCCTACCTCTTCAGAGTGGGCCGATTTCATTGAAGGAAACATAGCTGATGGAACCTTTGATGTTTCTGAAATGGATCCAGCTTTATTGAATTACAGATTAGATGCCTTCAGAAATTCACCTGATGTGGTAGCCATGGAAGACTGGCTATTCAGAGAAGGATTTAGCACCAGCCATGACCTGAGTATTAGTGGAGGAACACAGGATGTGAAATATTTTGCTTCACTTGGGTATCTGAATACAGAAGGTATTGTCATCACTCAGGGCTTTGAGAGGTATAATGCCCGTGTAAATGTGGACGCTAAGATTGGAGATAGAATTAAGACAGGGGTAAACATTAACGGATTTGTGGGAGATAGAGACATTGTGGGTCATGACATGAGAGACCTGCTAAGAGCGTATAGTGTTCACCCAATTTATCATACTGAGGCCTCCATTGCTTTTGTGCAGGACCTGGACAGACAAGCACAGGCTTTGGGATTAGCTTCCTTTGATTCAGGATTTAGAGGAGGTAGTGATGCTCCCTGGAACAGCAGCATTTATACCCTTGAGCCGGGAATGACCGCTCAGGACTGGCACTATGGGAGAAGTGGAAACGGGATTGGCGGATCAGGGGATGCCGGACCGGCTACCAAACTTGATAATACCGATAGATGGCAGAAAACGCTTTTCGGAAACCTGAGCTCCTACCTGCAGTTTGAAATTGTAGAGGGATTAAATATAAAGACCCTTTTCGGTGCTGATATCAGAGATACCAGAGACTTTTTCTGGAGAGGACTTGAGTTTGATTCTAGAGCACGTTCTACTCAAACTGCCCTTGATCAAACTGATGTAACCAGATCTTCTATCCTAAGTGAAACTACCCTAAACTTTGCCAAGGAGATAGGCAAGCATGATGTATCAGCTGTGGCAGGTGTGGAATTCCAAAACTTCTATATCACTGGAATCTCTTTACAAGGAACAAATGTACCCTTTGGTCAGCCGCGAAACTTTGCCCTATTAGATCCGGCAGATATCGCTACCTCAGAAAGAGACGAGACCATTGCCAGAAATAGTGTTTTTGGTAGAGTAAACTATGCATATGACAATCGTTACTTGGCATCTGTATCCATTAGAAGAGACGGTGATTCGAGATTCGGTGCTAATAACAGATATGAGACCTTCCCTGCACTTTCTGTAGGATGGAACATGCATAATGAAGCCTTCTATAACTCAAACTTACTGAGTGTATTGAAGCTGAGATTCAGTACAGGTTCTCTGGGAACTACTTCCTTCCTGGGTGCCTATAACTCTCTGAGTTTGCTGAATCCGCAGGCTACTGTATTAGGGAACGGCTTCCTGATTCCATCAGATGTAGCTAACCCTAACCTGACATGGCAGACTAATACTGAAACCAACTACGGTATTAACCTGGGATTCTTTGATAACCGCTTTAGAATTGGCGTAGACTACTACACCTCTGACATTGAAGACATCCTGATTAACCAAAGTGTATCTGAGGTATTAGGTACTACCTCTATCGCATTGAACTCAGGGGACGTAACCAGTTCCGGACTGGAGATTGAATTAGGTGCTACACTGGTAAACAAAAGTGACCTACGTTGGGATGTGAATGCTAACCTTTCTACGGTGAACTCAGAAATTACCGATTTAGGTGGATTAGACGAGCTTCCAAGAACTATTTATGGTCAGAGTGGTAGAGGTCCTGTATTCAGAAATTACGTAGGAGGAGAAATTGGAGAAATGTGGGGACTAGAAACCATTGGGCCGGTTGAAATGGAGTTTGTAGAAGATCCAACAAGAAACAACGGGATCAACAGTGGAGAAAGTTATGTAGTAGACCAGAATGGTGATGGCATAATAGACAGAACCAGAACGGTAGAAGAAGGAGGAGACCTGGTGAAAATTGGACAAAACACGCCTGATTTTTACTGGGGTCTGAATAGCCAGGTGAGCTACAAAGACTTTGATCTATCTATCCAGCTACAGGGAGCACAAGGAGGAGAGGTGTTTAACATTGACCCACTTTACTACAACTCTCAGTGGGGAGGAAGACTAAGAGGAAGCTTTGACGCGAATGGTGATGGAATCGCTGACCATAATAACCTTCCTTACGAGCGTAACAGAAACCAGACTGATGCTACCATTCAGGATGCCTCCTACATTGCTATTAGAAACCTGACTATAGGGTATAATTTGAATCCAGGTTGGGCGAACGTGAGACTTTACCTTGCCTCTACTAACTTACTATATCTCATGGGAGATGATTACACATCTTTCAACCCTGAAGGAGTAGAGATCACGAATGGAGGATACTTAGGACCTACCACTTACGGGGTACAGGTAGGAGCTAGCCCAATTGTGAGGAGCTTTACGCTAGGAGCAAACATCAATTTCTAATTCAATTCTAAAGAATATCATAATGAAAAGAATATATCTAATACTAAGCGCATGGCTGTTTATAGTAGCATGCGAGGACTTAGACCAGGTTCCACCAAACATAGCCAGCTCAAACTCTTTGACTGATTATGAAGGTGTACTAAATGCAGCTTACTTCTATCAGCATGGTTCAGTAACGCCTATGGCGGTTATGGGAGATTTCAGGTCTGATAACGCCTTTATGTTTGAGCCTCCTTTCACGGAGTTCGATAACTTCAGTCCGAATCTGATTGATATGGAAGATCAATTCTTCAGTCCATTCTATACGGCTTTATATAAGTCTATTCTGAGTGCGAATAACGTAATTAATAATTCTGAAAGTGCCAGAGAGGTAGGAGAAGCTAAATTCTTAAGAGCCTTATCTTACTTCAAGCTTGTACGTGTATTTGGAGCCGTAACCGTGAATCTCTCGGCTGAACCGAGTACTACTGATGGGAATATTCTGGTAAGACAGCCAGCTGCCGAAGTATATAGAACGGTTATCATTCCCGACCTGGAAGATGCCATAGCCACTTTGGGGGTGGAGATTGTAGACGGTAGAGCCTCAAGATATGCCGCTCAGGGATTACTTGGTAAAGTGTATGTCCAACTAGGGGATTTTGGTAATGCACAATCAAACCTGGCGGCCGTCGTAAACGGAGCTGCAGCAGCAGGTATCAGCTTACAGCCTAACTTCGCAGATGTTTTTGGCGTAGCGAATGACCTAAACCCTGAAATCATCTTTGCTACTCAGATCTCCAGTTCTATTGTAGATGAATATGGCTTCTCTGAGTTCTGGTCATGGTCTGGTGGACTGGATACAAAATCTCTTAATCCATTAGATAATGATTTAGTAGCTGCTTTTGATGCCAGCCCTGGTGATTTAAGAAGAGCCGTAACCATAGATACTGCTGTCATGGCTTCCCCCAAGTTCCCTCAAACAGGTGGACCTGATCATGACTGGATAGAGCTGAGACTAGCTGATGTGATTCTGTTGTATGCAGAATCATTGAATGAAACAGGTAGTTCCCCTGAAGCTGTACTGGATGTACTTGATCCTATTCGATCTAGAGCAGGATTAGCCCCACTAGACCATACTGTGATTAACTCACAGGCCTTGGTAAGACAGGCTATTCAGGATGAAAGAAGACTGGAATTAGCCTTCGAAGGACAGAGATGGTTTGACCTGGTAAGAACAGGTACTGTGGATGCTGAAATGGGAGAAACTGTAGATAGTAGGTATCATCTTTTCCCAGTCCCAGTATCTGAGGTACTTGCCAGCTTTGGGGTGATTACCCAAAATGACGGTTATTGATTAATGTGTTAGACTGAGTATTGAACATGCATAATCAAAGGAGTAACATGAGTTACTCCTTTGATTTGAGATGTGAACGAGATCTATTCTCAGCGCGCGGGCAGAAATTAGTGGGCCTTGGAAGAAGGCCCCTTTTGCCCCTAAAAATGGAATTTGATCTAATTCGTGTAGTTCGATTCTCATAGGTATTTTTAGTTGGGATTCTGTTAAAAGAATCATCAAAAAAAGGACTTGTACACACTTTGACCTAAATCTGCTAAATGATATGTTATACAAGCAACTACTCGCACTAAGTTTTATTCTTCTCCTACTCACCGGATGTGGAGGTGTTTCTAATGGTATTTTGGTGAAGGATGTACCAGCATTTGAAGAAGCTGTAAAGGCAGCTAAGGCTGGGGATCGCATCGTGCTTGCTAATGGAGTTTGGAAGGATGCAGAGCTGGTATTCACGGGAGAAGGAACAGAGGAAGCGCCTATAACCCTAACTGTGCAGGATAAAGGAAAGGTTACCCTGGAAGGGCAGTCCAATCTGAGAATTGCTGGTAAATATCTCCATGTAGAAGGGCTGGTATTTAAAAACGGATACACTCCCACTAATGAGGTGATTTCCTTCAGGAGAAATAAAGAATTCCTGGCTAATCACTGTCGGGTAACGGAATGCGTGATTGATAACTACAACAATCCAGAGAGATTTGAATCTGACTATTGGGTAGGGATTTATGGCAAGCATAATCGATTTGATCACAACTATCTAACGGGAAAAAGAAACCAGGGCGTGACCTTAGCTGTTCGCCTGAATACAGAGGAGAGTCGGGAAAACTTTAACAGAGTAGATCATAACTATTTCGGGCAAAGACCTATCCTAGGATCTAATGGAGGGGAAACGCTTAGAGTAGGAACCAGCCACTATTCGCTCACCAACTCCAATACCCTCATAGAATACAACTACTTCAATCAGTGTAATGGAGAGCATGAAATTATCTCCAATAAGGCCTGCCAAAACACCTATAGCAATAATACCTTTTTTGAGTGTCAGGGAACACTGACTATGCGCCATGGAAATGAGACCATGGTAAAGGAAAATTACTTTTTTGGAAACGGGAAGCCTAATACGGGCGGGATCAGAATTATCAATGAAACGCAAACCGTGGTAGGGAACTACTGCGAAGGTCTTACAGGATATCGCTTTAGAGGAGCCCTGGTCATCATGAACGGTGTACCTAATTCTCCTCTAAACCGATACTTTCAGGTGAAAGACTCTGAAGCTAGTGATAACAGTTTTATTGATTGTGATTACATCCAGCTCTGTGCAGGAAGTGATGAAGAAAGAAGTGCTACACCTGAAAACAGCGTAGTAAATAATAACCTGATTTATAACAGCCAAAAAGATGATGTCTTTACTGTCTATGATGATATCAGTGGGATCTCATTCTCCAATAATGTCATCAGTCCTAACATCCCAGCCCTAAATGCCGGCTTTGAACAAAAAGAAATACAATTCTCCAGAAACGAAGATGGACTCTTAATGCCGGAGGGAGTTGAAGGAGTAGGGATTACGGAAGTAACAGGTAGAGCTACAGAAGAGAATACGGGTGTTTCTTGGTATCCTAAGAGTGAAGAAGGTATCCGCTTTGATTATGGAAAGAAGATCAGCATTAAGGCTGGTGAGAATACCCTATTTGAAGCCATCAAAAACTCAGCTCCCGGGGACATTATTGAGTTGGAAGAAGCAGGTGAGTACCTTATGACTAAGTCCATCAGTTTCTCCCATCCTATTACGGTACAAGCTAAGGAAGGCCTGTCTGAGAAGCCGCTTCTCTTATTTGAGAGAACAACCTTATTCAATATTGAGAATGGAGGTTCTCTTTCCCTGAAAGGAATAGAAGTGTCTGGAAGGGAATCTGATGATAAACCTGGAAATGCTGTGATCAGAACCAGTAAGTACTCTATGGTGCACAATTACAAACTAGAAATCAGGGATTGTGTCTTTAAGGACCTGGATGTAAATCACAGTTTTGAGGTGCTAAAGGTTTTCAAAAACACTTTTGCAGAATCCATCATCATAGAAGATTCCCGCTTTGAGAATATTAGCGGGAGCGTGTTGGCCATGGATAAGGAAAGTGATGATATCGGCATTTACAATGTAGAGAATGTAGAAGTGAGAAATTCACTCTTCAAGGATGTAGGCGGTGCTGCTATAAACCTTTATAGAGGAGGAAGAGATGAAAGTACTTTTGGGCCTATCCTGAGAGTAGACCATTGTGTATTTGACGAGGTGGGTAAGGACAAAAGAAATGCTACGGACGCATCTTTGGCTATCCACGGCGTACAAGATGCACTTATAGAGAATAGCATCTTCAATGAAAGTAAGCCCTTACGCATGCATCTAGTAGTAGGTGAGCCGGTGATCAAGATCCTGAATAATAACCTCTATAACTCAGGGAGAATCATCTCAAATGATCCCGCTTATCAAACCAGTAATTTGAGTTCGCAAAATCCAGCTTGGTCAGCAGATAGCTATCAACTTTCTGCTAACTCTCCACTGAAAGCTAAAGGAAGAGACAATAAAGACTTGGGACTATTGCTAGAATAATGAAACTATTCTCAAGACATATCACCCTGAATATAGTCCTTTGGGCTAGCCTGATACTTGCGGTGCAAGCGCAGGATCATCCCAACTTGATTCTTACCAAAGACGGGATAGCAAAGGTGCGGGAGCAGTTGACCGAAGTACCACTCTTTACTTCCAGCCTTGAATCTGCCACAAAAGAAGTGGATACATGGATGGAGAAAGGGCCTCAGGTGCCTTTGCCTAAGGATATGGCTGGAGGCTATAGCCATGAAGTACACAAGCAGAACTTCTTTTTAGCACAGAAAGCAGGGGCGCTTTATCAGATTAAGCAGGAAGAAAAGTATGCCCGCTTTATCAAAGAGCTCTTTATGGCCTATGCCAAGCTTTACCCCAGTCTGGGTAAGCATCCAAGTGAAAGGTCCTATGCCAGAGGAAAGTTTTTCTGGCAGTGCCTGAATGATGCAAACTGGCTGGTATACATGAGCCAGGCTTATGACTGTGTGTATGAGTACCTGGATGTGGATGAAAGGAGCCAGTTAGAAGAGAATCTCTTTAGGCCATACATGGACTATATTTCGGTTGATAATCCACAGTTTTTCAACCGAATCCATAACCACAGTACCTGGGGAAATGCAGGTGTGGGAATGATGGCACTGGTCATGGGTGATGAAGTAAGACTTCAGCATGCGCTCTATGGATTAGATCTGGACGGAATAGAAATAGGGGCACTAGATAATGATGGGGGCCTGATTCAGATCCCTGGTCAGCGAAATGCTGGATTTTTAGCCCAGCTAGACAATGCCTTCTCCCCCGATGGTTACTATACGGAGGGACCGTATTACCAGCGGTATGCCATGTCTCCCTTTATTCTCTTTGCGCAAGCATTAGAGAATCATAAACCTGAGCTGGGGATCTTTTCTTATAGAGATGATCTACTAAAAAAAGCGGTTTATGTGCTGCTGAATTTGACGGACAGTAAGGGTAGTTTTTATCCCGTCAATGATGCCCAGAAAGGAATGTCCTATCATTCACGGGAGCTTATTTCGGCTGTAGATGCGGTTTACTATCTGTGTGGGAGAGATAAAGGTTTACTAAGCATAGCAAAAGAGCAAAACGTTTTCCAACTGGATCAGGCAGGATTTCAGGTAGCTGCTGATATCAGCAAAGGTCTGGCGGAACCATTTCCTAAAATGCCCATGGAACTCAGAGATGGTGCCAAGGGAGATGAGGGGGCTATGGCCATTTTGCGGGCACCTGCCGGAGAGTCAGACATCAGTTGCCTATTTAAATATTCCGCCCAGGGAATGGGACATGGCCATTTTGACCGACTCGCATATTCTCTCTATGACGGAAGCACAGAAATATTGCAAGACTATGGTTCTGCCAGGTGGGTGAATATAGACCAAAAATCTGGTGGAGGCTACCTCAAAGAAAATCAATCCTGGGCTAAGCAAAGCCTGGCGCACAATACAGTAGTAGTCGATCAGAGGTCCCAGTTTGGAGGGAGTACGAAAAAGGCTAACCCCTTCCATGCTGACCCCTGGTTTTTCGACGCAAGTGATCCCAAAGTACAGATAGTGAGTGGGAAGGAGCTAAATGCCTACGAGGGAGTAGAACTACATCGTACGCTTTGTCTGTTGACAGATGAAGCTTTCGAAAAGCCACTTCTCATAGACGTGTTTCGGGTTCAGTCAGAAGAATTTCATCAGCTGGATTTACCTTATCATTTCCAACAGCAGTTAATGACGGCCAATTTCTCCTATGATATCTTCGGAGAAAAGCTGGAAACCTTGGGAGATGGACATGGATATCAGCATGTCTGGAAAGAGGCGGAAGGGAGTCCAAAAACTGATGAAGTTCGCCTAGGATGGTTCTCCGATAATACCTTCTACGAGCTGACTACCCTGGCTGATAGTTCAGATAAGCTGGTGCTGGCACGCTCAGGGGCGAATGATCCTAACTTTAACATAAGGAGAGATGCCTTCTTCCTCTTGAGAAGGGAGTCAGTAAAGGATGCCCTTTTTGTTTCGACTATACGTGCTCATGGGGCCTATAGCCCTGTGTCTGAAATACCTATAAATCCATATCCTGCCTCTATCAGTCTTGAAATACTGGTGAATCAAAGGGACTACAGCATCATTGAGATCAAAACGGAGAATCATTCTCCCGTGATATTGATGATAGCCAATATGTCAAATGATGAAACGGAGCTTCATGAATTAGAGGTAGGGGATAAGACATTTTCTTGGAAAGGCCCTGTTAAACTTATAAAAACCGAATAACAATGAATCCAATATCTGCAAGCAAAGAATTTATGTTTGGTGATGACATAGCGTGGGAAGAAGTAGCTCCCGGTCTGAAAAGAAAGATCATGGGCTTTGACGATAAAATCATGCTGGTGAAGGTAGACTTTCAGGAAGGAGCTATAGGTCAGATGCATGAGCATTACCATTCTCAAGTAACCTATGTAGAAAGTGGAGAATTTGAGATGACCATAGGAGAAGAGGTGAAGATTCTCAAAGGTGGGGATTCTTTCTACATACCTCCACATGTTATGCATGGCTGCGTATGTAAATCACCTGGCGTACTGATAGACGTATTCAGTCCTGCCAGGGAGGACTTCTTATCATAATCCACCTGAATTCTACTACTATGAAAATCAAAGGACTTAGATGGTGGATAGTTGGCTTGATCGCACTGGCTACGGTAATTAATTACATTGATAGACAGGCACTGGGAGTGTTATGGCCAGAAATGTCAGTCGAGCTTTTTCCTGAGAATACAGAAGACGAACGCAAGGAGTTTTATGCCTGGATTTCCATTGTATTTGTGTTCTCATATGCTTTTGGACAGGCCATTTTTGGAAAGGTCTTTGACTGGCTGGGTACCCGGATTGGCTTTGCTTTGTCTATAGGGGTTTGGTCTATAGCCACAGCCCTTCATGCATTTGCACGTGGGGTACTAAGTTTCAGTCTCTTCCGAGGCATCCTGGGAGTAGCTGAAGCTGGTAACTGGCCTGGAGCCACCAAGAGTAATGCAGAGTGGTTTCCCACGAATGAAAGAGCCTTTGCTCAGGGACTATTTAATTCCGGTGCAGCGATAGGCGGTATTGTCGCTATTCCCCTCATAGGACTTTTGACCCTTTATTTCAACTGGCAAGCCATTTTCATTGTGGTAGGATTGACGGGTTTACTTTGGCTGATTCCCTGGATGATTTTTGTTAAGGCTCCTCCGAAATCCCATCCCTGGTTAACAGAAGAAGAGCGG
>JBCDBC010000076.1:0-10451 GCA_039184535.1 Bacteroidota bacterium
CCGCCTAAGCCTGTTCCGAGAATAATCCCTATCTCAGGTTCTTTTGTATACTGCTTACGGATGTACTCATACGCATCCTGTATATTATCTCTTAATCCCATAATATGTAATTGGAAGTCCCTATTATGCGGTTGCAGCTTTACTGTCAAAGTCCAATCTGTCTCCAAACTGTTCCTTAATCAGCTTATTTACATTTTCCAGGCCTTGCCACCATCCAATCTCTACCGTCATAAATAACAGGGGATAATCCATATAATTTGTCATCCAGGCGGCGCCTTTTAAGCGGAAAAAATCTTTCTCAGTAGTGAGAATGACCAGCTTTTGTTCTGAGTGACCGGACATGGTCAGCTGTTGGTATTCTCCCAGAATCTTTTGAATATCCTTCTCCTTATAAGGATAGTGATCAGGGAAAAAGGAATGCCCCTTTATGGTAAATCCCGTCTGTTCCAGTTGATCATAAACGTATCTATTATTACCTACCCCGCAGAATAAATAAATTTCTTTATCTGCAAGAGAAAAAGATAATCTAGAAGAAGGGTTTACAAAGCTTCTGATGTCTGTTCTAACTGGCTGTGTATAGGCTAGGGGGACCCCCCACTTCTGGTAAGAGCTCTGTAGATCAGGGATTCTATCAGGTTTAGACAGCTTATTAAAAATAATGGCATCAGCCCGTTTGAGAGAAGCAGAAGGCTCACGCAGATTTCCCCCTGGAAGTAGCCAGTCATTCTCAGGCATTCTGTTCGCGTCTATTAGCACAAAGTCCAGGTCTCTGTTCACCTTTCTATGCTGGAAGGCGTCATCCAAAATGATGATTTCTGGATGATGTATATCCACTATTTTGGTAATGGCTTCCGCTCTGTTCTCAGCTACTACTACCGGAAACTGGGGATACTTAACGGCTACTTGTAAAGCTTCATCTCCATAAGTCAGAGCATCTCCTCCATCGGGATCTACCTGGAGAAAGCCTTTGGTCTTTCTTCCGTATCCCCTGCTGATGTAGGCAGCCTTAATATTATGCTGTGAGAAAAAACTCAATAAATACTCAGCAAAGGGCGTCTTTCCCGTCCCTCCAGTAGATATATTTCCAATAGCGATAACCGGTAAATGAGCATTAAAAGGCTTTAACCAGTTGAGGTCATATGCCAGGTTTCTGATTCTCACAATCAGCATGAAGACTGCTGTAAAGGGTAGCAACAGTGCTGCACGAAGGAATGACATGAACCTCATGAATGTGAGCGAATTCTTCAAAGGTATTGATTCGTGGTTTACTGCAAGTTAAATCTCCTATTCATTTAGGCAAAACATTCGGAGACTTAGTAGCCTAAAATTGCAAAAATCAGGTAGATGAGACATAAAATTCAGACTAAAATGCTAATACACAGGTGGAAATGGTTCTGATAAATGAATCATCCAAACATATTTTTTAACTTTGCAGTCCTTTTAGCAAACAGAATCACCTACACTGAAGTTGATTCTGAATTATCAACATTTAGTCATTCTAATAAATCATCAGAAGCATGGAAAAAGGAACAATCTCCGTAAGTACAGAGAATATTTTTCCCATCATTAAACAATCTCTTTATTCTGACCAGGAAATTTTCCTAAGAGAATTAGTCTCCAATGCCATTGATGCCACACAGAAGCTTTCTCTTCTTTCCAGTAGAGGCACTTTTGAAGGAGAGCTAGGAGAACTTAAAGTAAACATAGAGCTGGACGCAGAAAACAAGACCCTTATCATTAAGGATAGGGGGATAGGGATGACAGAAGAGGAAGTCAAAAAATACCTCAATCAGGTAGCTTTCTCAGGTGCAGAGGAATTCCTGAATAAGTTCAAGGATGTAGACGATCTGGACCAGATCATAGGTAGATTTGGGTTGGGATTTTATTCCGCCTTCATGGTAGCTGATACCGTGGACGTGATCACGAAGTCTTATCAGGAAGATGCACCAGCCATTAAGTGGAGCTGTGATGGAACTACTTCTTACAGCATAGAAGAAGTAGAAAAGGCTGACAGAGGAACAGATATCATACTACACATTTCTGAAGATGCATCAGAGTTTCTGGAAGAAGCCCGTATCAGCAATATCCTGAATAAGTACGCCAAGTTCCTTCCGGTAGAGATTTCCTTCAAAGGTGAGGTAATTAACAACCCTCGTCCGCTTTGGAAAAAGACGCCAACGGATCTCACAGATGAGGACTATAAGGCTTTCCACAAGGAGCTGTATCCCTTTGATGAGGAGCCGCTATTCTGGATTCACCTGAACGTAGATTATCCTTTTAACCTGACGGGGATATTATTCTTCCCTAAAATTCGTCAGGACATAGATCCTCGTAAGAATAACATCCAGCTGTACTCCAGACAGGTATTCATCACAGATGAGGTGAAGGAAATTGTACCTGAGTATCTGATGCTGCTGCAAGGCGTAATTGATTCTCCAGATATCCCACTGAACGTATCCAGAAGTTACCTACAGTCTGACTCTAATGTGAGAAAGATCAGTAACTATATCACGCGCAAGGTAGGTGATAAGCTAAACGAGATCTTCAGAGATGACAGAGAGAAATTTGAGGAGAAGTGGGATGACATCTCAGTCTTTGTGAAGTATGGAATGCTGACAGATGAGAAGTTTTATGACAAAGCTGAAAAGTTCTGTCTATTAACCAACATTGAAGGACAGCACTACACCATAGCGGACTACAAGGAAAAAATCACTGCTCTCCAGACCAATAAAGATGAGACGGTAGTACACCTGTATACCACTAATGAAGAGCAGCAGGATATGTATGTGCAGGCAGCTGCAGACAAAGGGTATGATGTACTGAAAATGACCGGAGTGCTGGATAACCACTTCATTGGTCAGCTGGAACAAAAGGGAGAAAAGACCTCCTGGGTGAGAGTAGACTCAGATACCATAGAGAAACTGATCATTAAATCAGATGAAGAAATGCCTGAAGGGACAGGATTGACTGAGGAACAACAGGATCATGTGAAGACTGCCTTTGAAGCCATCCTTCCACAGGACGGGCTACAAATCAACCTGCAGTTTGAGGCTATGGGAGCTGAGCAACTTCCTACTGTCATGACCAAGCCTGAGTTTATGCGCCGTATGAAGGATATGGCAGCTAATGGTGGTGGCGGAATGGGATTCGGTATGGGTGCCTTCCCTGATAGCGTAAACCTGGTGGTGAATACCGGACATGGACTCATACAGGAGTTAGCAGGAAAAGAAACCCTTGACGAAAGGCAGGACTTGGCCAAGCAGCTATTAGACCTGGCCCTACTTTCTCAAAATATGCTTTCTGGCAAGGACCTCACTTCTTTCATCAAGAGAAGTGTAGATCTGATTAAAGGATAGAGATAAATTTGTCTTGAAAAGAGGCTGCCCATCATGGGTGGCCTTTTCTGTTTTTGGGGTCATACCTTTTAAGGTCGTTGAGGCTCTCGAAACGAAGGAGACTGATGTGGCAATAGCCTCTATCCAGAATAGTGCAGGATAACAGCTGTGATTAACATAATGCTCCCCACAGCCACTAAAACAAGAGGGGTGCTATAAAGTCCAAAGAAGGATTTCACTTTCACATTTGATGCATTTACAGGGTCGTAAATGATTTCAGCCTTATCTCCAATCTTACGGCTTTTCCAGCTGGTAGCCACCTTGCTTTTGAAGGTTTGCAGGTTTCCAGACTGATCCTGATATTCATACACGGGTGTGTACATGGTAGTCCCATCATCCTGGTAACTATCAATGCGAATCACCTTCCCGGGAGTAACCACTCCTTCCTGTAAGAGTCTCTGGGTGCGCAGGTAAAGCCCCATCGCCACTGCAAAAGCGATACAGCCGACCACCAATAAAACGATCTCAACGATTTCTAATACTTCCATAAGGGTAATGAATAACTCCTGTTAAAGCGATTTTTCACCTTTGATCATTCTGTAGAATTATCGAAAGTAAGTTAGTCTTAATTAGAGGTTGGGACAATACACACATTATCTATCAGCCTTTGAATGACTTGGGCAAAATATATTTTGCCTCTCCGGTCAGAAACCACATTTGAACAGTACAGCTCTCTAGATGGCTAGGACGAAAGATTTTATCGTCACTACGATTTATAAATAACCCTCCGACGGTGCGGCTCCATCAGAGCCAAACCCAATTAACCCATCAGAGCACCATCAACACATGGCGCCGTAGGTGCCAAACCTCAATAATAGAGCCAACCCACTGCTGAGCTGGCTCTATTATGTATGTCAATGTATGTTTCTCCCTAGGATACCAGTGTACCGACCGTTTCACCGAGGATGATACGCTTCAGGTTTTCAGGCTGGTTAATGTTGAAGATGATGATGGGAAGCTGATTCTCCTGACAAAGGGTGAAGGCAGTCATATCCATCACGTTTAACCTTTCTGTTAGTACATCTGCAAAAGAAATCTGGTCAAATTTCTGGGCATTAGCATCCTTCTCAGGATCTGCCGTGTATACTCCATCTACTCTGGTTCCCTTTAGCACTACTTCAGCTTCTATTTCTATGGCACGTAAACTGGCCGCTGTATCTGTGGTGAAAAACGGATTTCCTGTTCCTGCCCCAAAGATGACCACCCTTCCTTTTTCAAGGTGTCTGATGGATTTTCTTCTGATATAGGGTTCACAAATTTTCTCCATAGGAATGGCAGACTGTAACCTACATCTCACGCCCTTCTGCTCCAGCGCATCTTGCAGAGCCATGCCGTTAATCACAGTAGCCAACATCCCCATATAATCGCCGTGAGCTCTTCCCATTCCCAGGGTAGCGCCTTGCAGACCTCTGAAGATATTTCCCCCTCCTACAACTATGGCAATCTGGACACCCAGCTCCCACAATTCTCGTATTTGCTCTGCATATCTGCTAAGGGTATCAGCATCTATTCCGAAATCTTTTTCGCCCACTAGGGCTTCTCCACTTAACTTGAGAAGGACTCTTTTGTACTTAGTAGGTTGATTCATAACCTGGGCCTGACTTTAATGATGAAAGGTGATATTCCTAAATTTTCCTTGGCGAAATTACAGGCTTCTTTTACTTGCCTGAAATGCTGTTTCCTAAACCGTCAATACCTGTGAGTTAACTGGGACAAATGTGTAGTTAAAAAAAAAGAGAGCTTTGAAAAACTCTCTTCTTGATTCTTTCTTGCAAAGACTACTTAGCACCAAGTTGAACTCTTTTGAAGGCTGCTACTTTTGCGTCAGCTCCTAAAGAATCCTTTATGTATTGCTTAACAGTCTTAGAAGTATCTTTTACGAAGTCCTGGTTCAACAAAGTATTATCCTTAAAATACTTGTTAAGCTTACCCATCGCAATTTTTTCTACAATATGCTCAGGTTTTCCTTCCTGGATAGCCTGCTCTTTTCCGATTCTCATTTCTCTTTCGACGATCTCTTGAGAAACGTCATCCTTATCTATCCCTACTGGATTCATAGCTGCAATCTGCATAGCTACATCTCTTCCTACCGCCTCAGTATCTCCGCCGTTAGCACCAGCAAATGCTACCGCTACCCCAATTCTGGCTCCAGGGTGAAGGTAAGTTACTACATCTCCGCCGCTGATTACCTCATAAGAACCAATGTCAATTTTCTCGCCGATCTTTCCGATCATATCTACCAAGTGCTCTCCTACACTTCTTCCGTCTATAGATAGTGCCTTCAGAGCATCAGTATCAGCTGGTGCTTCTGCCTCAGCCAAATCAACGATTTTAGTACCCAAGGTTTGAAAGTCATCATTTCTGGCAACAAAGTCTGTCTCGCAGTTAAGCTCTACCATTACAGCCTTGTTTCCGTCAGCGCTCTTCTTGATAAATACAGCACCCTCACTAGCTTCGCGGTCGGCACGCTTAGCGGATACTTTTTGTCCTTTCTTGCGAAGGATCTCGATGGCTTTGTCGAAATCACCATCAGCTTCAGTCAAAGCTTTTTTGCAGTCCATCATCCCGGCTCCTGTAGCCTGGCGAAGTCTGTTTACGTCTTTTGCAGATATAGCCATTGTACTATTGAAATATATTGATAAATGTTTTGAGTGCTCAAAAAATTCCGTGCAAAATTAGCGTTTATGTGCTTGAAACGCAACGCCTAATTCTGAAAGCTGTTTAATCGCATATTTTCCGCCTTCACTCCCCTCATTTTCAGCCCTATACTAAGCTCAGGCAACCCATTTAGGTTTCCAATCATCTTATGCTCAGATAATATGATGAAATGGTGAAAGTTTACCCTGAGCAAGAAATAATAAAAGGTTGTCAAGCAGGAGAGCGGAAGCATCAGCACGCCCTTTATGAGCGGTACCATAGGAAGATGTATGGGGTATGCCTTAGGTATATGACAGATCCTGACCTATCCCAGGATATGCTGCAGGAAAGCTTTTTTAAAGTATTTAAATACATCAAGAGCTTTAAGGGCACAGGCTCTCTGGAAGGATGGATCAGAAGGATTGTGGTTCACACCTGTGTAGAACACCTAAGAAGAGGAAAGAAAGTTTCTTTCTCCGGCATAGAAAACCTGAATGCCACTACCACTGAACTGGATGCCATTTCACTTTTGAGCCACCAGGAGATTCTGAATATCATTCAAAAACTCCCACCAGGCTACAGAACGGTTTTCAATCTGTATGTAGTAGAAGGGTACACCCATCCGGAAATAAGCAAATTACTTAATATCAGTGTAGGGACATCAAAATCCCAGCTGGCGAAGTCCAAACAACACCTAAGAAGGCTACTTGCCAATAGCAATATTAGAATGACTCAACATGCTTAACGTGAATATGCAATATCAAGACCAAAACCAAGAGCCAGACAGAGGCAACCTAGCTACTCATTTTGAGTGGTTTGAACCAGAGCCCCCCAAGGAAGTTTGGGAGAAACTGGAAATGAGACTGGATACAGAAGAAAAGTGGAATGGCAGGAAACGATTTATATATGCCATGGCTGCTAGTCTGGTACTGCTAGCTGCCCTATCATTCATATTCTTCCAGATAGAAGAAGGTACGCAAGCACCTGTTCAAGAGTATGCAGAACTGACAGAAAGCATAGAGAATAGCTCAACGCCAGAAACAATAGCAACACCTAAACCAGAAAACGCTATTGTAGCAGAAGTGCTGGAGGAAGTGAAAGAGGTTCCCCCCACACAGGTAGAGCATACTGTAGTAGCTATTGTAGAAGAAGAAGAACCATTTGAACAAGTAGATGAGTTAATAGCTTCTATAGATGAAATAGTGAAAGTAGAAGAAATCATTCCCGAGGAGAATATTACCAGAGAACCGACAGAAGAACCGCTTATGCTTTCCCCCATTACAGAAACACCTGTAGTAAGGGTAACTGACAAGCTAACAGATAGGCAGCCAGAAGAAGTGGATATCAAAGCGACACCTACAAAACCTAAGAAAGAGCTTAGAATTAAGCTGGGTCCTTTACAGATCACACATAAGAATTATAGGCAAAAGACTAATACCTCAAGATCATGAAAAAAGTAGTAACACTATTTCAAATCATAGCCATCATGATGGCGACTACCCTGCTCTCCAGTGGGCTACATGCTCAGGAAACGGAGGAAAGAGAAGCTAAGGATACCACTGAAATCAAGTGGAATGAGAAAAAGCTGATCATCATCTCAGATGATGAGGAAACTACGATTCGTATCCCTAAACGCTCTAATGAAGAGTACAAAATATCCTTCAATGATGACGACGATGATGATTGGGATGATGATCACTGGGATCACGACTGGACATGGGATCGCAACGGAAATGTAGATTTCCTAGCCTTTGACATAGGAGTAACCAACTACCACAATAGTAATGGAACCTTTGGGAAGGATGCTGCTCCTGAAGAACTTGAATTACGTGTATTCCGTCCAGGTGGACACGTAGCGCTTCACTTCCTACCTACTACCGTTCCCTTGATAGGGAGAGGGGCAGTCAGCTTGAAAACAGCTCTGACAGTAGACTTCAACAATTACTACTTCAACAATGATATCACATTGGCCCCAGATCAGGATAGTCTCAACGTTAGTTTTAGCGGAGAGAACTTTGACAGAAATAAGCTCTTTGCCAGCTATGCACAGCTCCCGCTAATGCTGCACTTCAATACACGTCCTGGATCTGACAGAGGTGTCCAACTCTCCCTGGGAGGCTATGTAGGCCTACTGTGGGGTAGTAGAACCAAGCAAAAAATAGGGAATGACAAGATCAAAATAAAAGATGATTTCAACCTGAACCCAGTAAGATATGGGTTAACGGGAAGGCTTAGCCTAAGATGGTTCCGTCTGTACGTGAATTATAACTTAAGCGACCTTTTCGAAGAAGGAGAAGGGCCTGAAGTACAGACATTCTCTGCTGGAATAAACGTTTTCGAATGGTAACACACTTTTTACCTAGTTTCTAAGTATAACAGCTTCACTTCTACAGTGGGGCTGTTTTCTTTTGGGGATTCTTCTTTGAAAAATGTACTATTGCAGTCTAAGCTCTTATCATGAAATACCTCTCAATACTCTCTTTAACTGGATTAGTCCTGTTAAGCTGCCAACCCAGCCAACAACCTCAGGAAGAAAAAGTCCTCAGTCAGGCAGAACAGATTCTGGAGAAAACCATCAACTTCCACGATCCCGAAAACAACTGGTCCACATTTGCCTCATCTGTGGAGATGCAGTCCTACATCCCAAGTAGATCGGAAGACAAAAGAGTGATGATCGTAGTGCTAGAAAACGAAAAGAGTACCTTTACTTCCCAGTACCTTCAGGATGGCTATGCCTTTACCAGAGAAGTCAAGGGAGAAGAGGAGTGTCAAAGCAGTTGGGCAAAACCTGATCTTACAGCAGAAGATAGCAGCAGGTACCGCCTGAATTGTGCAGCCGCAAAAAGGTCCCGAGACTACTACAGATATCTACTAGGCTTACCTATGGTCCTGACGGATACTGCCGCCCATTTGTCAGATTCTATAACAACTATGATGGTAGATGGGGTTAGCTGTGATGTATTAACGGTAGACTATTATCCCACGGGAGAACACCCTACCTGGGAGTTCTATATCAATCGGGAAAACGGTGCCCTAGTACAAACTAGGTTTTTTACCTACCATGCTGACAGAGATACTATTACAGGTGAGATTATTAAACTGAGAGAGCTGGTAGAATTTGATGGGATGAAAAAGTTTGGAGAATTCGAGTGGCAATACCTGGATTCTTCCCTCCTGGCCAGTGAAACTTTCCTGTTTGAACCTATTTAGTTTCCGGTTCACGGTAACTTATTCCTGTTTCATACTATAAATTAAACAAAACGGGATATTTTCTAAGCTCTGAGGCAGCCAGTCGTAGGCCTTTTTCGTATCTTAAATATATCCTAAAGCATTTTTCTCACACACGCGTTTGACTACACTTTGAATAATCCTGTATATGGAGATACCCTCTTTTTATTTTGAGGAAACTTCATAAGGAGAGTGGATATACTGGGACTACAAACACAAGCCTAATACTTACCGAAATGAAGTTTAACTAATTAATAGTCCAGTCATGAGTAGCTTTAAAAATTGGGTCAGAAGCATGGAGATGTTCCTCCCCATACAGCTACTGCTCATTCAACTCAAACATTACAAGATCCTGTTGTTTTTTTGGCTCATGGTACTAGGTCTTAGCTATGGACTTATAGCTAAGGAGATGGGTGGATCTTATCTTTTTGTTGAACCTGAGTATCTCGGGAAAGAGAATTTCTGGAGTGTTTTCATTGTAGGTTCTTCCCTGGGTGCCTTCCTCTTTGCCTATACTATTACCCTCTACATAAATGTGAGTTATCGGTTCCATTTTATTGCACAGATGCGGAACCCATTTTTCACACTTGCCTATAATAACTTCATCATACCAGGCACTTTTTTGGCATTTTACCTCTATCACTTCATTCAGTTCCAGGTAGAAACTGCCGGAGAATTTAATTTACTAGTCATAGAAAAAATACTGGGGCTACTTTCAGGAATCTGTACGGTATTTCTGATTTCTGCCTCTTACTTCTTCGCACAAAGAAGCCTAATCCATAGATTTGGGTCTAAACTGGCAGACACCATCCCTAATCGTGCTAATTCAAAAAATAATTGGGTATTACTTGGGAAAGCGCGTAAGTCTCTGAAGTCAGACCAGAAGGCTAATCACTTCCTCATATTCCCTTTCAGAATAGCTTCTACTGCAGGTGCTAACGTTCCTGCCCTAAGAGAGGTAGTCAAAAACCTTAGTCAGCATCACAGGAAGCTCCTGATTTTACAGATATTGACTTTTGTGTTTATCGCTACTCTGGGCCTGGCAAACGAAAATCCCTTTTTCCAGATTCCGGCAGGTGCCAGCTTCTTACTGGTATTCTCCCTTATTCTATTGGTCTTCGGAGCAGTTACCTTCTGGTTCCGCAAAGTGGGAGTAGCCGTGGTTGCCAGTTTGGTCATTCTGGTTCTGGC
>JBCDBC010000077.1:0-10439 GCA_039184535.1 Bacteroidota bacterium
ATGGGAATAAACTTGCAAGTTTAGTACGAGTTGATTTATCTTGGCTGTTGGTCAATTTTCTATGAAAAAGTACATCGGTAAAAAGGTACTGATTTTATTGATCTTCTCCCTGATTGCTTGCTCACTATCTGCGCAGCATGATACAGGTAGTGAAGAATCTCAAGATCATACGACCACAGAAGAGACCCATTCGGAAGATCACTCGGATCATGATGCAGCACATGATCATGATGTGCACGACTCGTCACATGGAGATCATCACGCTCCTATACCTGCCACTTGGTCAGTGATCCCCTTTATTTTTCTACTAGTTCTTATTGCCACCGGTCCCGTCTTTTTCGAGGAATTCTGGCATCATAACTACAAAATCATTGCTCCTGCATTGGGAGCCATTACCCTCATATATTACCTATTCTTTCTGCATGACTACCATACCCCTGCCCACTCATTGGCAGAGTATGCTGCCTTTATCGCGCTCTTAGGACCGCTTTATGTAGCCTCAGGCGGGATTTTGATTCAGATAGACCGTGAAGGTACCCCTTTTGTCAACTTGCTTCTATTGATAGGTGGGTCCATTATTTCTAATGTGATAGGGACTACGGGTGCTTCCATGCTGTTGATAAGACCTTTTATCAGGTTGAACAGGGACAGGCTTCAGCCTTACCACATTATCTTCTTCATTTTCATGGTATCCAATGTAGGGGGTTCCTTAACACCCATTGGAGATCCGCCTCTCTTTTTGGGATTCCTTCGAGGGGTTCCTTTTGAGTGGACCTTTGTGCATGTAATACCTGAGTGGGCTTTTGCGCTGGCCTTACTGTCAGTCATATTCTACTTCATAGATACAAGAAATAAGAAGGATCTGGACCACGCTGAGACGGTTTACTCAAACAAGATTGTCCTCAGAGGAACCAAGAACTTTATCTGGCTGGCCATCATTGTAGGTGCTGTTTTCCTGGATCCTAATATTATAGACTGGGTGCCGGCCATCCATTATGATGGAAGTGATTATTCTTTCTTAAGAGAAATCATTCAGTTAAGTGCGGGTGCTGCCAGCTTCTACCTGGCAGATAAGAGCGCCCTGAGAGGAAACGAGTTTAGTTTTGCGCCTATAGAGGAGGTCGTTTATCTGTTTGTGGGGATCTTCTTTACCATGATGCCAGCGCTTACGCTTATAGGAAACTTTGCTTCCAGTGATGCAGGGAGAGAATTCTTCACTGTAGATAGCATGTACTGGATCACAGGAAGCTTATCGGGCTTCCTGGACAATGCGCCCACTTACGTGAACTTCCTGTCTGCTTCCTTGGCTAAATTTGATCTGAATGTGGCTAATATGGCGGATGTACAGGCGTTCGCTGCAGGAACAGTGAATATGGAAACTAAGGATTACCTACGGGCTATTTCCGTAGCTGCCGTGTTCTTCGGAGCCATGACGTACATAGGGAATGGACCTAATTTCATGGTAAAATCCATAGCTGAGGAAAGAGGAGTGAATATGCCTAGCTTCTTCGGGTACATCATTAAGTATAGCTTGATTTACCTTCTTCCTGTGCTATTCCTGACCTGGCTGGTCTTCTTTGTCCTTCTACATTAATAATCAGGAATATTTTTTCTTTTTCTTCTGTCTAAATTCCGTACAACTGAATAACTTGTTGGGAATCTTAATACATAGATTCGATTAGTTGACGGATTAGTCATATTCTTCACTTTCACATAAAAAGAAATCCTTCATGAAACGGTTTCTCAAGATATTTGGGATTATCATAGGTGTTCTGCTCCTTCTTTTGGTAACCCTGCCATTTCTCTTCAAAGACCAGATCCAAACCCTGGTTCAGGAACAAATAGATGCTTCCATTAATGCTACGGTAACCGTAGATGACATTGGGCTTTCTTTCATCAAGCGCTTTCCTAACGCAGAAATCTCACTGAAGAACCTGAATGTCATTGGGAAGGACGTTTTTGAAGGGGATACTCTGGTAAGTGCCTCTTCCTTCTCTATGGCAGTGGACCTCATGAGTGTAGTCACAGGTGGACCTATCAGCCTGAAAAAAATGATCTTGGATGAACCCGATCTTAACATCATTGTCCTGAAAGACGGTACTGCCAACTATGATATAGCCAAAGCGAGCTCTGATGAAACGGCAGAAGAAGATACGTCTACATCTACTGATGATAGCTTCCTGATTAAGCTACAGTCCTACGAAATCAACAATGGCTCCATAGTGTATAAGGACGCTACCCTTCCCATGAGAATGGAGATAGCGGAGCTGAATCATTCTGGAAACGGAGACTTCACCTTGGTCAATTATGACCTCCGGACAGAATCAGAAGTAAATGGTCTAACCGTCAACTATGATGGGATCAATTACTTCCGGGAAGCACATGTGGATGGAACGGTCAACATGAATATAGACACCAAGGATAACATTCACATCAAGCTTAGAGACAACCTGCTTACCCTGAATGAGATCTTGCTGGAAGCTAGTGGAGAGCTTAGTCTACTGGAAGATTCCTATGATCTGGATCTAGCATTCGCTTCTAAGGAAACCTCCTTTAAGAGAATTCTCTCTCTGGTTCCTGCAGTTTACATGGAAGGGTATGAAGCCCTATCTGCTGACGGCGCTTTCTCCCTGGAAGGCTATGTGAAGGGGATTTACAGTGAAAATAGGCTTCCGGGCTTTAGAGTAGATCTGGGGATAGAAGATGGCCTTATGCAGTATCCTGACTTACCAGAATCTATCAGCGGGATTAACCTGGACATGAACATCAATAATCCTGATGGAAACCTGGAGAATACCCAGATCAACATTAGAAATCTCCACGCTGATCTAGGTGAAAATCCTATACAGGCTTCTGCTGCCATTTCAGGTCTGGAAAGAATCAAACTAAACGGTAACCTTAATGCCAAAATAGACCTGGGCTCTCTTACCAAGATGCTGCCCATGGAAGGAAATGAGCTCAGTGGACTCTTTAGCGTCAATGCCAAAGCCAATGGTGTCTATGATGAAGCGGCCAACTCTTTTCCTGTTGTGGATGCGCACATGAACCTGACAGATGGGTATGTAAAGGCCGTAGACTACAACACCGTACTGAATAACATCAACGTCAAAGCAGACCTGGTAGAAGCAAGTGGAGACCTGCAAACCACTCGTCTGGAAGTTCCCTCTTTCCACTTTGACCTGGATGGCTCTCCGGTGGATGGGAATCTATATGTCAGCAACTTTGATGATCCCACTTATCGCCTAAAAGCCAATGGAGACCTGGATCTGGAGAAGCTGATGAACATTTACCCGGTAGAAGGGACTGAGCTTAAAGGGAGGCTTATTGTGGAAGGCTTTGAGACTTCTGGCACCATGTCTGATATAGAGGCTGAGCGCTATGACAAGCTACCTACCAGTGGAAGAGCGGAAATTCAAAACCTGGTATACAACTCTACGGACCTGGGACATCCCATTACCATTACTTCCGGAGAGGCTGATTTCACACCAGAACGTATCAACCTAAGCCCTACCAGTGGAAACATTGGAAGTTCCGACTATCAGATGCAGGGTTACCTCAGTAATTATCTCGCCTATGCCTTAAAAGGAGAACCCCTCGAGGGAGCAGTACTCTTTCAGTCTAATAAAATGGACCTAAATGAATGGATGACGGAAGAAGAAATAGCTGCTACCGATGGCACTGAGCCGGTAGAAGAAGTACCGCTGGAAGTCATTCCTATTCCTGACAACTTGGATATGCTGGTACAGGCGGAAATTGGGGAACTTGCCTACAGCAGCTACAATATCAAGAACTTCTCGGGAGCGCTTGAGATTATAGATGAAAAGGTATTGATGGATGGGGTAAATTTTGATATGCTGGGCGGGAATTTTACCATGGGAGGAAGCTATAATACCCAAAACATCAAAGAGCCAGCATACAGATTTGCCCTGAAAATTAATGAGCTACAAGCCAAAGAAGCTTATAACGCCTTCAATACGGTTCAGACCTTTGCGCCCATCGCCAAGCTCATCAATGGCAACTTCAATACCGAGCTAAACCTAAGCGGACTGCTGGGCTCAGACATGATGCCCAAAATCAGTACCATTACTGCAGGAGGCTTTTTCGAGATACTAAAAGGAAGTCTGGCCAGTTTCCCCTTTATGTCCAAGATTTCACAAGAAATCAAAGTAGCTGAACTGGCAGGATTTGATCTAAAGGATATAAAAGGATCATTCTCCATTGAGGACGGATATGTGAACATAGCGCCCATTACCCTCACCAAAAACGACATCTCCATTACCATAGGAGGTAGGCAAAACATAGGAGGGGACCTGGATTATCAAATGGCACTGGATATACCTTCAGGACAGCTGGGAGAAGCGGCTTTCAGTGCCATTTCTAAACTAGCCGGTACTGATATACCCCCTAATGAGCGTATGGTGCTGGACTTCAATGTAGGAGGTACTGCCAATGCGCCTCAGATCCTGGGACTAAAATCTGATTTGGCTAGCAGTGTGAAAGACCAGGCCAGAGATGCACTCAAGGATAAACTGACAGATAAGTTGGGCCAGGAAACTGGCATACAACTAAAGACAGACTCGACCTCTCTGGCAGAGTCCATCAAAGACCAGGCGAAGGATACCCTCAAAGCCACTGCAGATAAGCTCACTGAACAAGCCAAAGACTCTGTAAGTAAAATAGTAGAAGATAAGGTAACGGAGGTTATAGGAGAAGAGGCTAAGGATAAGCTGGAAGAACTCAAGAATAAGTTTCCCTTCCCCAAAAAGAAGAAGAAAAAAGATGACGGATAGTCACTCTATTAATAGCATATTCAAGCCCACTTAGGCTCAAGTCTGAGTGGGCTTTTTTTACGAACAAACCTGCCTTTCTTGGCTACTCCACCTTCTCCTTAGGCCTTTACATTTTACATAAAAAATAATCTCCCCACTGAAACTTCATTCGGACACCGTCTTATCATGGAGAATTTTGAGGCCTACTAATAAGCTATATTTTTTATGCTTTTCCTCTAGTATTTCTTACCCTTTCCAGATATGCCAAAAAGAAGGCAGAAAAGGTAGTTGTCCACACAATTAAGTGTGGAAAACCCCTCGAAATCCCAAGAATTTTTCGTATCTTTATAGGATATTTTTTATAGATAATCCATTTAGAACTAGGAGATTATATGAGCGAACAAAACGCTTCAAACAACAATTATTCCGCGGACAATATTCAGGTACTGGAAGGGATAGAACACGTGAGGAAAAGACCTGCTATGTACATAGGGGATGTGGGAGAAAGGGGACTCCACCATTTGGTATATGAGGTAGTAGATAACTCCATAGATGAGGCCATGGCAGGCTATGCCAATGAGATCTCAGTTATCATACATGAAGATAATTCCATCACCGTAAAAGATGATGGAAGAGGGATTCCAGTAGGGACCCATGAGAAGGAAGGGCTGTCTGCCTTGGAGCTGGTGATGACCCGACTAGGAGCCGGTGGTAAGTTTGATAAGAATACCTACAAAGTTTCCGGTGGACTTCATGGTGTAGGGGTTTCCTGTGTGAATGCCCTGTCTACTAATTGTGAGGTAAGGGTTTACAGAGAAGGGAAAACCCATCTTCAGAAATACGAAAAAGGAGCCGCCATCACCAAAGTTGAGGTAATAGGTGAGTCTGATATTACCGGAACTGAAACTCACTTTGTACCAGATGATACTATCTTTACAGCTAAAGTCTACAACTTTGATATCCTGGCAAATCGTCTGAGAGAGTTATCCTACCTGAATAAAGGGGTGAGAATCACCCTGACAGATGAAAGAGAAAAGCTAACTCAACGTGAAAAGGAGCAGGAGGGAAATGAAGGGAAGACTTATAAATCCAAAACCTTCTATTCTAAGGGTGGATTGGTAGAATTTGTAAAATACCTGGACCAGAATAGGCAAGGGCTACACTCAGATCCCATTTACATCCAGGGAATAGATGATGCTCAGACCACTCCTGTAGAAATAGCGATTCAATATAATTCCTCCTTCAATGAAAACATTCACTCTTACGTGAATAATATCAACACACATGAAGGGGGTACCCACGTGTCAGGATTCAAAAAAGCACTGACCCGAAGCTTAAAGAACTATGCTGAGAATGAGGGCCTGCTAAAGAAAGTAAAAATCAAGCTTTCCGGCGATGACTTCCGTGAGGGAATCACCTGTATCATTTCAGTAAAGGTGGCCGAACCACAGTTTGAAGGGCAAACCAAAACCAAACTGGGAAACAGTGATGTGATGGGAACGGTAGAGTCTATTGTAAACCAACAATTAGCCTATTACCTGGAAGAAAATCCCAATGTGGCTAAACGTATCATACAGAAGGTGATCCTGGCTGCAGAGGCTCGTAACGCAGCTAAAAAAGCACGTGATGCTGTGCAGAAGAGAAGTAGTGTGATAGGAGGAGGCCTTCCCGGAAAACTCGCTAACTGTTCCAGTAGAAAGGCAGAACTCTGTGAGCTGTTCCTGGTGGAGGGTGATTCTGCAGGAGGAAGTGCCAAACAAGCCAGAGATAGAAACTATCAGGCTATCTTACCTTTGAGAGGTAAGATTCTGAACGTAGAGAAAGCACATCCCTCCAGGATATACGAAAATGAGGAGATTAAAAACATCATTCTTGCCCTCGGAATCACCGGTTTGGGAGCGGAAGAGGATCTTAATCTTGAGAAATTACGGTACCATAAGCTCATCATCATGACTGATGCTGATGTAGATGGAAGCCATATTCGTACGCTCTTATTGACCCTCTTTTACCGCTACTTACACGAGCTCATAGAAGCAGGCCATGTGTACATAGCCTCTCCCCCACTCTATCAGGTGAGAAAGGGAGGTAAGAAAAGGTACTGTTGGACAGAGCAGCAGCGTAAGGAAGCCATTGAAGAAATAGGAGGTGGAGATGAGAGCAAGGTTACCGTTCAGCGCTATAAGGGTCTTGGAGAAATGAACCCGGACCAGCTATGGGAAACTACCATGGATCCTGAAACTCGTACCCTTCAGTTAGTAAGCATTGATAGCGCAGCCCAGGCTGATCTGTTATTCTCCACACTGATGGGAGATGATGTGGCCCCTAGACGGGAATTCATTGAGCAAAACGCACGCTACGCCAATATAGATTTGTAAGCTAAAGCTTACTACATTTTTAATACCCCCCCTAAGCTGAAAGTTTCAGCTAGGGGGGTTCTTTTTTTCCGTGAATTAACAACTAACTACCCAAAAAGGTCTGCCATTTAGCAGCCGATTCCAACCAAACACGCTCTGGATTTTTCTATTAGTGAAAATATGACCATCAAGACTAAATCTTACATCGTTAAAGTTGTGAGGATTATTCTTTATTAAGATGGGTCAATACCCCTACATTGGACTATTTTTTATAAAGAATATTATTTGAATAAAAATTCGGGTATCCACACAACAACCTGTCACTATTTGAAAATGTTTAGTCCTAAGTTCATGAAATTTAGATTTCTACCTCTTTTCCTGATTACCTGGGTTCTTTTCAACTTCATGGGTTCATCATATGGAAAAGGAAACCCTAATCCTGCTAAACCTGAAGCCCTAATTGTAGAAATCATCAGTCCCAACATCACCAATGGGACCATTTATGTGGAAGGGGATGAATTTTTCTTCACAGCCCGCCTGGATGGAACTAATCCTGAAATAGCTCAGGTAGCAAAAATAGATTTCTTTAATGGGACTGAGCTCATTTTTTCGGACAGTGACATTGTAACGGGGGTAGCAGAGTTTAAATATCAAAACATCCCTGCCGGAGACCTAAACCTGAAAGTAGTGGCCTACAATGCTGCTGGAGCAGCATTAGCAGAGGATAATTTACTGGTCCCGGTAAGAGCACTACCCAGAGTAGAAATCATTTCTCCCGCGGATGGAACAGTCCTTATACAAGATGAACCCGTACTGCTAAGGATCAGAGCTACTGATGCTGATGGTAGCATTACTAAAGTGATCATTAAGGATGGTTTTCTAAAGCTGGATTCTGTACTAACACCAACATCCGGCAATATCTACGAATACACACTTCCTCCTGTACAGTCAGGTGCATATGAGATTCAAGCGGTAGCCTTTGATAATGACGGCTATAGTGTAGAATCCAACATAGTTAACCTATCAGCTTACGACATTGAAATTATCAGTCCTGACACTGAGAATGGAGCTGTTTATGTAGAAGGGGGACAATTTTTCTTTACCGCCTCCCTAACAGGTCCCAATGCCATCATTGGCCAGATAACCCGGGTAGAATTCTTTGACGGAAATGCCCTTTTATTTACGGATGATCAGATAGAATTTGCTACGGCAGAGTTCATTTACGCTAATATCCCTTCTGGAGATCGTATCCTCAGGGCAGTAGCCTGGAACGGCCCTACCAAATTGGTGGAGGACGTGAAGATCGTGAATGTAAGAGCTATTCCTCAAGTAGAGATTCTGGCGCCTAGTGACAAGTCAGTTTTTGTAGAAAATGATCCCGTAACCGTACGCATGAGGGCTACTGATGCTGATGGGACCATCAGCAAGATTAGAATTATAGAATCCGGCTTTTTCGCCAGGGACTCTGTTTCTACTCCCGTATCAGGGGGAGATATCTATGAATATGTTTATTCTGAAATTGCACCTGGTGACTACCAGATCATGGCGGAAGCAGTGGATGATGAAGGCTACACTACCCAGTCTAATACCATTAACATTACGGTGCTGGATCAGCCTAAGGTAACCATTAACACCCCAACCTCTCAGGATGATTTAATAGAGGGTCAAACCATTGTATTCAGTGCCTCTGTCTTTGACATTGATAGTGAAATTGATACAGTAAGATTTTTTGCTGGAGATAGTCTGATCGAGGAAATAGTTAATCCTGACAATTTTGGAATTATATGGGAGAACATCCCTCCGGGGTCCTTTGACCTGAGAGTGGAAGTAATAGATGATACGGGCCTGAAAAATTCCAGTCCGTCAGTTCCCATCGTCATAAAGGCAAAGCCTGTTTTTGAAATCATTAGTCCCCCTCTTTCTGAGGAGTTTGAAGCAGCCCCCATATATATTGAAGGAGATACCATTCCATTTATTATTCGAGCTAAAGATCCTGATGGAGTATTGGATAGTGTAGTTCTTTCTCTTTTAGATACCACATTGGCTCGGATAGTAGACAGAGTACCAGGCTCTGAAGGCTTTAGCACTTTCAGACATGACTGGATCAGTAATAAATCCGGCTTCAGGCAGTTCATCGTTTCCGCTTGGGATAATGATAACCTTTTCCGTTCCTCCCCATTTTACAAACTAAGGATACAGGCCAGACCTGAAGTAAAAATTATTTTTCCTTTTAACAATTCTCAATATGGGTTAGGGAATAACATCTTCATTCAGGTAGATGCCCTAGATAGGGACAATGAAATAGTGGACATTAAGTTTTTTCATAAGAATGCTATAGAGGGAAGGGATACGCTAATATCCATTGATGACGACGTGGAAGAAGGAGGATGGGGAACTGTGTGGAAAAAACCTCCTTTGGGAAATCATGTCATTTACGCCAAAGCGGAAGATGAAACAGGACTCACTAAAAATTCTGGAGATATCTTCCTATCTATCTTTCCCCCTACGAATGCCTCCTATTTTTCTTTTGAGGCGCAGCAACTACCCTCAGGTGTACAGCTAAACTGGGAAACAGACCAGCTATATCGCATCAAAAGCTTTTTTGTGGAAAGAAGTGTAGATGGTCTTCTCTATGAAGCCATTACTAAATCCAAGATTGAAATTCCTCAGGGAACTACCACAGATCTCCAGTCCTACACCTATACAGACTTATGGGATGATATTCCTAACTCAGATGAACTTTATTATAGAATTAAGGGCGCAGGAATAGATGGATTCTCCTCTTATTCCCAAGTAGATACCGTTTACAGAGGTCAGGACTTTACGGTGGAAGTATTCCCTGTTCCTGCTAGCCAAAACGGTTCTCTCAGAGTAGTGATAGGCGGGGAAGCAGAAATGCTGGAATTCAGAGACGTAACAGGAAGACTGGTCCTTACGCGGGAAGTACAACCGGATGATAAAGTCATATTCTTCCCTAGCGGAACTCTTCCCAGAGGGCTATACTTCCTGACTGTTAAAACAGAGCTTCCTGAACTTGGGAGAAATAAGATGTACGAGATTACCAAGAAAATTTATATACATGGGGATTTTTGACCTGTGCCCCCATACATGCAAGCATAGAAAATAACCTGGTCAGAATTAGTAAGTAGAAACGTGAAAACACATATGAAGGTCCCCTATACAGTCCTCTGTAGCATAATATTGCTCTTACAAAGTCTCATATGCGTGAGCGTAGAGGGAAAAATGGAGACTGATAAGCCTAATACCATAACCCTTATTATAGTTAATCCTGTTCCGAGTACTATCTATACTGAGG
>JBCDBC010000078.1:0-10364 GCA_039184535.1 Bacteroidota bacterium
GCACAGGCTCAGCTAGCTTCTGGTGTAGCTACTGATACTTCTGCCCAAAATGAGGACGCCCTTCAGTATTTTGAGATGGGCCCCAAGTTTACCGGGTTGATTGATGTAATTCGCTCAGAGTCTATTCTGACATTAATTTCCTACAAACTCATTCTTCATGATCTACAAAATAATGAGCCCTTTAGGGATGTAAGTGCGCTAAGTGATGCCTATTCTCAAGACCAGTTGAGAAATGCCAGAAACCTATTCAGGGCTAAACTAGAGGCCATGGAGCCCTTATCCGCTTCAGAAAAAGGGAACTACTATGGAGCCATACTGGAAGAGATGGGCTACCATTCTGGCAAACTAAAAGAGAAAGTCACCTTAGAAATAGATCCTGTAACGGAATACTTAGTCATAAATTTCTCTGACAGCAATCCTGAGTTGGCTGCCTTTGCAGCTAATTCTCTTGGAGATGAGTTTATCAGGTACTATAAGAATATAGCACTTGAGAAATCTAATAATCAGATAGAGTTCCTTTCCAAGTTAGCTGCCCAGGAAAAGCAGCAGCTGGACGTAGTTACAGATGCCCAGTTTCAGATTAAGGTAGCTAATAGTGGTAGCAAATATGGGCAGCGAGCACGTATCATGATGATGGAGCAGAGTGAACTCCTGCTAAACAAAGAAGGAGAAGAAAGAAAAATTCTGATTCTCACCGGATTACTTGAAAATCTGGGAAAAAGACTGGGTGAAAGGGAGAAAACCTTCATCCAGAATCAGGAAGAAAAACATAGGGGAGAATTAGACAACCTGTTAGTAGGCCTTCAGCAACTCAATGAGCGCAGGATCAGGAAAGTGAAACGGAGAATGTCTACCACTAGCACAAGAGACTCCATTGTAGTAATCAGAAACCAAATCAGCGCCTTAACACTTGGGCTTAGAGATAATGAAGGAGCCTCCTTAGGAATGGCCTCTCAGGAAAAGATCAAGCATTATACAGATGTAAAAATCCAGCTACAGGAAGCGCAAAACTGTATGGCCTTTATTGATAGCGAAATCCAAAGCCTTCAGCGGGGAGCAGAGTGGTTAGTATACCTTCAAAAAGATGAAAAAAGCGCTGAGGCCAGAGATGAATACATAGCGGTGCTTGGGAAATTAAATCGTGCGCAGATAGCAGCATTAAATCCAAGCAGCCCTATTGTTAGGGTAGTTACAGCTACTCCGCCTACTGAGGCTGAGCCTACTCAATATCCGCTATTAATTACGCTTTCAGGGGTGGTGAGTTTTGCCATTTGTGTGCTCCTCATATTCCTGCTGGAATATGTGGACGTTACACTCAGGACTCCTTACTTCTTCGAAAGATTCACTGGACTTAAGACACTAGGAGGCCTAAATGTCTTAAGTACTTCCCAGCTGGATTTACCCCAACTTTTCCAGCATCAGCAATCAGATCCGTCCCTGGAGGCTTTCAAGCAGAACCTGAGAAAGATCAGATTTGAGTTGCTATCTGAGCAGGGAAAAATCATACTCTTTACCAGTTCACAAGCCAGGACAGGGAAATCGGCTATCATGTTGTCACTGGCCTACTCTCTGAGTCTGAATAATAAGCGTGTAATGATCATAGACACCAATTTCAAGAATCAGGATCTTACACAGATTTGTCATGCCACGCCTAAGCTGGAGCAATTCTTTGAGGTGCAAACGCCCATCTCCTCTCTGATTACTCACACCGGACTATATGGAGTGGATATCATCGGAAGCCAGGGGAGTAATAGTAGCCCATCAGAAGTCTTACCTGAAGCAGAGTTTTCTTCTCTCCTAAAAGAGTTGGAGAAAAAGTATGACTACATCTTCATGGAGGGACCTTCCATGAATACCTATTCTGACACCAAGGAACTGTCGGAGTATGCAGATAGAATTTTACCTGTATTCTCAGCCAAGACCTCTATTAAGCAGCAAGATAGAAATGCCATCAACTATATGCGTAAGCAGGATGGAAAACTGATGGGAGCCATTTTGAACAATGTAGCCCTCAAAGATCTCGCATAAAAAACCCTGCAGCATAAGCTGCAAGGTTTTTTTATACTATTTCTTATTCTCTATCTTCTGGTAGATCCAGGAACAGGATACTTTGCCTTATACTCAAGGGATTTACTTACCAGATTTGCAAGGTCTGTACTTCTTCTTTGAGGATTGGGGTGAGTACTTAAAAACTCTGGAGGAGCCTGTCCCCCACTTCCTGCCATTCTTTGCCAGAAAGGAGCCGCTTCATTTGGGTTGTATCCAGCCATGGTCATCAGATACAGGCCTATTTCATCAGCTTCTAACTCATGTTTTCTACTGAAAGGAAGCATAATTCCTATCTGTGCTCCTAGGCCTACAGCAGTTAGTAAGATATTTCTGGTCAAATCTGGTTCTTCTCTCAAGGCGATATCCAGGGCAGCAGTACCCGCCTGTGCAAGTAGCCCCTGCGTCATACGCTCATTACCGTGATGCGCCAGTGCGTGGGCTATCTCGTGGCCCATGACTACTGCCAAACCATCTTCATTCTGAGCTACATCAATGATTCCAGTATAAATCACCACCTTTCCTCCCGGCATACAGAAGGCGTTTATGGTTGGCTCATCTATCACATTAAATTCCCATTGGAAATTCTGAAGTTCTGATTCGAGGCCATTAGCTTTGTAATAGACCTCTGTAGCCTTTACAAGATTATCTCCTATTTCCCTTACCATGGCTAATTCAGAACCGCTTGTCATGGCCTTATTAGTGGAAAGATATTGATTATACTGAGCAAAGCTCATTTCATTAATCTGTGCGTCAGGGATCAATTTTGCCTGAGATCTCCCCGTAAAAGCCACTTTAGCACAGGAAGCAAGTACGACTATAACTACTAATGATATGAGTAACTTTTTCATGTGTATGAATTGATAATTACTGACAGAGAACATATTACAAAATTATTGCCATCCATCGGCAATAGAGTATAAGGTTGTTACTTTACTTAGGATTGGTGTAAGAATAATTTGTCACCGTGATAAAACAAAATTCTTGGGAAATCACTGTAGGGAGAAAGCGTCTTCAGGAGATTTATTTCAAGAGGAATATCATATTCCTTTCAGAAAAACGTATTTTCTATAAGTTTTGAAGGAAATTGTGTGGGCAATAATCAGTATTTGATTATATTAAACTAATATTGAGTTAGGGGAGGGAAGAGAATAGTGCAGAAACCTACCTCTTTTCTGAAATTTCCTTTATTAGCTATTGCTTATTCAAGTCGGGATATCTAACTTCAATATTCGACTTTCACAAATTTGTATATTACTCACTTGGAACTATACTTGGATTCCCGAAGTGGTCTGAATGACACCTTCGGGTTTTTTTAGGTCCATATGTGAGATAATGGTCTCCCTTTAGTTCTTGAGCAGTTGCTTTACCTCTCTTTTTTCTCCTTTTCGGATATCCAGAAAATACATGCCCTGAGGCCAGTCATCATGATCTAGCTGAATTTCTCCTGTAAACTTCTCCGCTTGTAGAAGTTGACCCATAGAATTGTAAATGTATAAGGACAATTCTCCGGCTTCTGAGGTTTGAATTCTGAACTCTTCAGAGAATGGATTGGGGAAGACACTAACCCCAAGCCTCTCCTTGCTAAGGGTTAGGCTGGTAGCGAGAACTTGCGGTTGGATAAAAGAATAGAACACATCCTGTTCATTGTTAAAGGTGCCCGCCCAGGCTAGGTGGGCACCCTCATCAGTAGAAACCATATCAAAGTAGTCTCCCATCTTCCGCTGAATAGGCCAGCCCACATGTGGATCAAATGCTCCTGTCAGTCTTCTATTTCCATTCCAGCTAATGCCACCATCTGAGGAATGGGTGTAATATAGAGAGGAAAGGAAAGTGCCTGCATCATCTCTGGTATCCAGCCAAGCTACATCTATCCTTCCATTAGGGGCTACGGATAAGGTACCGAACCACTGAATATTTGTCCCTATATCATCATTTAGCTTAACTGGGGGTTCCCAGCTATCTCCTCCATCTGTACTCCTGGCAAACATCACATCCAGATCTGCAGATTCTCCCATAACCCTAATGACGGTGCATAATACATATACATACCCATTGGTCTCACCTCCAGATCTGTCTACGGCTATTTCTACTTGGCCTAAAAGCCCATCAGGATTAGGGCTTTCTTCAATATTACCGGTAGGAAATCCCAGTAAGTCTACGATAGAAGACCGGTCCCATTCTGCAGCTTGCGTTTTATCCCTTGCGTTGCTGAATGTATAAACGGCTACTTCTCCATTTTCATCTCCACCAGCAGTATACAGCTCCCCATTAGGTCCTACGTCCATGGTGCCCCAGAAAAGAGGGGTGGTACTAGCTACTGTGCAATTTTCATAACTGTCTCCTCCATCTATGGAGCGAGTGAAATTTCCCTCACAGTCTGAGAAAAAAGAATTCCAGTGGGCATACACATTAGGATCTTCCCCTTCACCGGGATCCTGGTCAATGGCCATCCACTGCTTATCCCCCCCAATAGCATATGTACCTGTATCCCAAACCCCAATAGTATTAGATCTGAATACATCTGTAAATAACCTTAAGGGTTCTGCATTAAAATCTACTGCGAGACTATTGTAATAGAATGTACCATTGGCATCTGAACCCAGAACAGGATCTGAACGGAAAATTCCGGGTTCTATCACTCCGGAAAAGGTCCAGTTATTTCCTCCGTCAGTGGAATAGGCATATCCAGCTTCTCTGAAACTGCTATTCACATCAGCAAACTGTCTCCACCCTATAACTATCTCATCAGGATTCAGCGGATTGATGGCGATGGAGGGCTCATTGGCAGCATCATTCAGGATGTTCTGCCCATTAGCAGATATGTTTACCTGTCTGCACTGAAAGCCTTCCTCATCCAGGTTAAAAGCAGAAGAGAAGAGGGTTACTTGTCTCTTGGGTGCTGGTTTTACAGCTTCAAGAGACCGCTTGTAGACCAGCTTTTCAGGGATAGCATCTTTCGAAATGGGAGATTGTGCTTCGGCCTTCACACAAAGAAAAACCAAACCGAATAACCAAACAGAGTAGATCTTATTCATAAGTTCTCTATAGAAGGTGGGGAAAAGTTTCAGACAAATTGACTTCCAGAAAGGAGAAAAAGAACCAGGAGAAGAAAATAATTTCGCCAGACATCAGTTAATAGTTTGATAGTTCGAATAACTTTTAGCTTGTTCTGCTACTTGTTCTTAACAAATACTGACTGATTACTCTCCTCTTCCACTTACATACATTAAGTGTAGATTAAAAACAATTTCCCTATTAGTAGGTCTAACTCTTACGTGCCCATTTACATCAGGTAGGAGGTGTATGAAAAAGAGATCCCTGGGTAAAAAAGGGGGAATGGTTCACTTATGTGGGGTGTAAGTAGAATCACATTTCTCACATTATTTTGTAAATGATCTCCTTTCCTTAGGCAACCAACTGCACGCAGGTAGGTTATTTACTGGTAAGGGAGTATGTATAATTGAATTAGTTTCTGAGCTATTTGGAAATGTAAATCATCTGTAGCTATTTTATTTTTACACTTCCGGTTGATCAGGGAGGCGAAAATACCTGACCAGCATCAGCTAAGAATTCCGTCTGGATAAACCCGGACATCTTCGAACACCAAACTTCTGTATGCCTATTGCTTGATATGTTACAAAGGATAAGACTAGTAGGGATTTTCTGGCTGTGCCTGCTGAGTATTTCCTATGCTCAGGACGGAAAATTATCAGGGAAGGTAACTAACCAAAACGGGGAACCGCTACCTTTTACCACAGTAATCGTATTTGAAGGAGATCTCGTAAGATACGGTACCCAGACAGACGAGTCTGGTACTTACAGTATTCAACCTATCTCAGTAGGAACCTACAGAGTAGAGTTTCGGTACGTAGGAGCTAAACAAGTAAGAAATGATGTGCCCATCATAGATGGCCAAACCCGATTACTTGATGTGAGCTTTTCGGAAAACGTTACTGAGACAGATACTGTTCAAATAGAAAGTTATGTAAACCCCGTCTTTGAGAAAGATCCTAAGGTAGCCTCAGTCCTTAGTGGAAAAGATGTGCAATCCATAGGTACACGTAATGTCCAATCTCTGGCAGCTATCACTCCTGGCGTTTATCAGTCGGATGAAGGTGATGGAGGGATTAACATTAGAGGGGCTAGAAGTAATGCCACGGTATACTATGTAGACGGAGTGAAAATCAGAGGGGTAACTACCTTACCCCAGAAATCAATAGAACAGCTTCAGGTAATTACGGGGGGTACACCCGCAGAATATGGAGACTTTACCGGTGGAGTAATTTCAATTACTACGGCCAGACCCTCTCCTAAGTTTGGCGGAGGAGTGGAGCTAGTGTCCAGTGAGTTTCTGGATCCCTATGGAAGAAACCTGGCGGCTCTTACTTTGACAGGTCCCCTTATTAAGAAAACAGAAACGGTAGAAGGGTTTGACTATAAACGTTCCGTATTAGGATTCTTTGTCTCTGGAGAATTTGACTATCAGGAGGACAGTGATCCCGGAGCCAGAGGGGTAGTATCTTTAAGAGATGGGGTATTAGCTGATTTACAGGAGACCCCGCTAATCTTCAATACTGACGGAGAAAACTTCCTGAGCCGTGCGAATTTCATCCGAGCTGAGGACATCGTCAATGTAGACGCTAAGACCCAAAATGAGGACCAGCGTATCAGGGTATTAGGACGACTGGATTTCCAGCCTACGGATAATATCGTGATGAAGCTGGGAGGAAGTTATGAGAATATCACTTCAGACCTTTGGAGTACGGCTAATATGTTGTTTGCCCCTGAGGGAAACTCCCAATTTACCGGAAATAGTTACAGAGGGTGGTTCCGTTTCCAACAAAACTTCAAATCTGCTGAAGGCTCTCTCTTGAAAAACCTCTTCTACTCTCTGCAGGCAGATTACTCTCTTTATCAGAGAAGATTCCAGGACAGAGTTCATAAAGATAATTTCTTTGACTACGGCTATATTGGTCAGTTTGACTTTGACATCGTACCGCTTTACCAGTACATAGATGATCCGCAGTCAGATATTTCTTCTGCTCCTTATTGGCAAGTGATTGGCTTTGGGGAGAATAACCTCAGGTTTGATCCTTCTAATTCTAAGAATCCACTTCTCGCAAAGTATAATGAAGTCATCTTTAACTACGTAGAGGAGAATGGGGTGACGAATCTACTCCCTGGTCTATTCTCTAATGAGCCAGTGGTGAACAATCTCACGAATTTAGACGAGCTCGCCTTTAGAGGGGGGCTCAGAAATGGAGACTTCCCCAGAAGTGTATACTCCTTATTTTCCGGAGTTGGATCTACCCCGGGAAGTTACACCAAGTTTGATTTTGAGCAGTTCAGAGTTACTGGTCAGGCTACGGCTGAGATTAAAGGGCACAACCTAAAAGCCGGGTTCGAGTTTGAGCAAAGGGTAGAACGTTTCTATTCCATAGGCCTCAGAGGAGGGGGAAGTGTATGGGACCTTATGCGCCAGTACACCAATTTCCACCTGAATAACCAGGAGACTGATCCTAACCTTTTCCAGTACATCATTAGGAATGGAGAATTTCAGGATACGGTTTTTGTCCCTTTACAGTATTCTGCCGGTGATCAGACCACATTTGATAGGAACCTGAGAGCCAGACTGGGACTGCCTATTGATGGCACAGAAAGAATAAATATTGATGGTCTACCATTAGAAACCTTCTCACTGGATCTGTTTAACGCAGATGAGTTGTTGAACAATGGTCTGGGAGCCGTCTCGTATTACGGATTTGACCACCTTGGAAATAAGACACAAACAGTAGCTGAGGGAGAATTCTTTTCAGACCTTGACAATCGTCCCTTAAATCCTTTTTCTCCTACTTATATCTCAGCATTTATTCAGGATAAGTTTGAGTTTGAAGATATCATCTTCAACGTAGGACTTAGGGTAGACCGTTTTGATGCCAATCAGCCTGTCCTGAAAGATAATTTCTCTCTATATCCTACATACTCAGCAGCAGAAGCTGCTTCAGGAAGTTTGGCCTTCCCTTCCTTTAGCTTACCAGGTGGAGTAGGAGGAGACTGGGTACCTTATGTGGATGATGCACTAAATCCTTCTGAAATTATTGGATATAGAAATGGAGAGTCCTGGTTTGATGCTAATGGCTCACCGGTATCCTCTAATGTAATAGCCGCTGCTTCAGGAGGAAAACCCAAGCCTTATGTGCAGGAGGAAGAAGTTTCCATAAATTCGTTCAAGGACTATGAGCCTCAGACGGTCTTTATGCCGCGTATTTCATTCTCTTTCCCAATCTCGGATGTGGCGCTCTTCTTTGCCCACTATGATGTATTGGCGCAGAGACCCGGGCAGCTACTCCCTACCCAGGGATCACTACTGGCAGGACAGATTTCTGACTATGCCTTCCTGGAGAATAGGCCTACGGTAGAGGTGAATAACCCTAACCTGAGACCTGAGATTACAGTAGATTACGAGGCGGGCTTCAAGCAAAAAATAGGTCAGAGAATGGCCCTGAATGTTTCGGCTTTCTACAGGGAGTTTAGAGATCAGATCAGGTTCAGACGCTTTGCGAATGCTTTCCCATTCTCCTATGATACATATGATAACCTGGACTTCAGTACGGTAAAAGGCTTCGTATTTAGTTTTGATATGAGGAGGACCAAAAATACTCAGTTGAGAATGGGGTATACCCTTTCCTTTGCTGATGGTACAGGTTCAAGCTTCACCTCCGCCAGAAACGTAGTAAACTTCCTGGAAGGGGTAGGGGTACTGAGAGTGCCGCTTCCACTAGACATAGACCAGCGTCATAGATTCTCGGGAGTGCTAGATTACCGTTTCGGAGGTAGTAACCTCGGACCTGGATTCTCATTTGGAGATAAAACCTTTCACCCGTTGAAGAACTTTGGGGCTAATATGACCTTCCAGATGGGATCAGGAACTCCATTCTCAAGAAACTCTGTGGTAGTTCCTGCAGTTGCAGGTGGGATAAACATTGTGAATCAGATTCAGGGTACACCTAATGGCTTTAGAAAACCCTGGCAGTTCAGAGCTGACCTGAGACTTGATAAGACCTTCCAACTGAACACTGGAAGCAAGGGTTCCAAACTATACGATATGAATCTGTACCTCTTGGTACTGAATCTCTTTGATAATGAGAATGTGGTGAACGTGTACAGATTTACCGGTCTGCCTGATGATGATGGATTCCTGGAAAGTGATCAGGGGGTACAGACTATTCTTACGCAGATAGATCCACAATCCTATGTAGATCTGTATGGTACCAGGGTGAATAACCCCAATAATTTTTCTCTCCCCAGACGTATTAGACTGGGATTATTATTCAACTTTTAATGGCCTCAAAGAAATTTATGCGGATAGCTAATAAGCCATTATCGTTATTTTTTCTCTTCCAAAAGCGGATGATGCTATTGGGGATAATCTGTTTGCTGATTATGTCAGCCAGAGCAGAGGTCCCGAAAGGAGTACAAAAGCGGGTCTCAAGATTCCGTGTGGCAGAAAGTTGCCTACCTCCTTCTGCTTCCTCCCAGTTGGATATAAATAATGTGCGCGCCCTCCTGCATAATGGAGGAGATATGTGGTGGGATCTGGTAGGAGATCCCAGGTATGAAGTGCCAAAAGGAAGTGGAAGACACTCCATGTTTGCCAGTTCACTTTGGATAGGAGGACTGGACCAGGCCGGGCAGTTAAGAGTCGCCGCACAGACCTACAGACAGTCAGGAATAGACTATTGGCCGGGACCACTGACAGACGGAGATGCATCCATAGATGATGTTACTTGTGAGCAGTATGACCGCATGTTCAAGATCAACAAAACTGAAATTGATGCCTTCAGAGCAGACTTCTCAGATAACGGTCAGTTGGACAATCCTGAGAATTACCCTAATGTATTCTCATGGCCAGGAGCAGGAACAGAATTAAGTACTAATGCAGACGGACTGGATGTACGCGCTTTCAGACCTGATGGATCCGAGCTATTCGTAGCTCCATTTATAGACGTAGATAATAACCCTTTCGAGTATAATCCTAATGCTGGAGATTACCCTGACATTGAAGGGGATCAGGCCATTTGGTGGATCATCAATGACAAAGGAAATGTACATACAGAGACAGGCGGTGAGCCTATCGGAATAGAAATACATATGCTGGCCTTTGCATTCACTACAGCTAACGCGGTGAATGACATGACCTTCTACAAGCAGACCGTAGTGAACCGTTCCAGCCAAACCTTGAATGAAACCTTCATGGGCCAATGGGTGGATGTAGACATAGGTTTTGCTTTCAATGACTATGTAGGTTGTGATAC
>JBCDBC010000079.1:0-10348 GCA_039184535.1 Bacteroidota bacterium
GGGATCTTCACCGCCAACGGCTTTAAGGCAGAGACGGATCTGACCTCTCCCGGTTGGCCCGAATTAACTAATTTAGTAGGGATAGCTACCCAGGACGCCATTGTCTTTGAGTTTGATTTGGTGCCTCTTTGTGATACCATTTCCATCAGTTATGTATTTGCCTCGGAAGAATATGAGGAGTTTGTGGGTACCTCATTCAATGATGTATTCGCCTTCTTCATTTCCGGTCCCGGTATAGTGGGAACTCAAAACATAGCGCTGCTTCCTGGCACGAATACCCCCGTAGCCATAAACAATGTCAATCACCTCATTAATTCTCAGTTTTATAGAAACAATTACTCTGGCACTACCCATATGTATGATGGGTTTACGGTACCATTACAGGCAGTTTCTGCGGTAACTCCCTGTGAAAGTTACCATATCATCATTGCCATAGCTGATGTAAATGATGGCGACTGGGACTCAGCGGTATTTTTGGAAACGGGTGGTATTACCTGTGAAGGCCCTCTCGTGAGCATAGAAACAGGTAGTTCTAATGATGCTACTGGTGGGCTGGGCGTAGAAGGCTGTGCTGATGGTGTGCTAACCTTTGAACTAAGTGAACCCCAGGATACAGCAAAAATTATCAGATTTCTGGTAGAAGGTACTGCCACACCAGGAGTAGACTATGAAACTTTCGCAGACTCTATTCTTATCCCACCAGGAGATACTGTGGGTATCATAGAAGTCAGAATTTTGGAAGATAATATTGCAGAAGGAAATGAATACATAGATTTCATCGTAAGTGAGTCTACCATTTGTGGATTTGACTTTGCAGATACAGCTAGGCTGTTTATTTTGGATCCTATAGAAGAATTTAGTGTAGCTGATATAGCTACTTGCTCAGATGATAGTACCAGTTTTGGAATAGATGAGAATCCATTATTAGCTTACAGTTGGCAGCCATCTACCGGCTTGAGTGACACAAGCATAGCTAATCCCATCTTTTCACTTTCCAATCCCGGAAGTACACCTGATACCCTCACCTTTACCCTACAGACGAGTACCTTTGGTGGATTTTGTGCTGTAACAGAAGAAGTGCAGGCCATAGTTTACCCTGATGTACAGACAGAATTACTAGCTGACTCTGCCTGTTTTGGTACGGCCACTAATTTTTCTCTGGCACCCCTGGATGCAGGATTTTCAGACGCAGTATGGGACTTTGGAGACGGCAACACGGCCAATGGATTCAGTCAGGCATATACCTATGATTCTGCTGGAATTTATCAGGTAGAAATGGTAGCTGTAAGTCCAGTAGGGTGTGATGATACCATAAGTAGGGAGATCATTGTTTTTGAGAATCCTGATGTAGATGTGTTAATAGACTCTGTTTGTTTTGGAGAGACCACAGCTTTCTTCCCAGTATTGATAGGAGTAAATGGACCTATCTCGCCGGGACTGGAATGGCAGTGGGACTTTGGAGATGGAAATACGAGTACAGAGGCGATTCCAGCTCATTTATATGATCAGCCCGGAAGCTACCAGGTGAACCTGGAAGTATTCTCATCTGATGCATGTAAAGACTCTGCTATAGGCATAGCGGAAGTAAATGCCCTACCTCAGGCAGCTATCAATGTGGAGGACCACTGTAGAGGAGATGAAGCTCCTATTCAGAATTTGTCAACCATTCCAGGTAGTTCTTCCGTAACCTACTTATGGGAGATGGGAGATGGTACTACAAGGACCACCCAAAATCCAGATTATACTTATGGAAGTACAGGAGCCTATCAGGTGTTTCTTTTCGTAACGGACGGAAATAATTGTACGGATAGTGTTTCCAGTCAAATTCAGGTATTATCCTCCCCAGAAACTGATTTTGTGGTAGATGATATTTGCCAATCTGAAGATCTGGTTCTTAACAGTAATTCCTCTGTGGACGCACCTTCTACCATAACCATAACCAGATGGATCATTAGTGATGGAAATGAGCTCTCCGGTCCTCAGAATTCCTATGCCTTTACTGAGCCGGGTACCTTTGAAATCCAGTTGATAGCTACAACAGAAACGCAATGTGCAGATACCTCTGTCCGAACATTCTCTGTCTTCCCAGCTCCTGAAGTAGCCTTTGACCTAACAAGTGCCTGTGCCCTGGATGAGGCTTTACTAGAGAATAATTCCACCATACGGGAAGACTTGTTTAACGACCAGATCAGCTCCTGGGATTGGGATTTGGGAGATGGAAACCGTGATGGCCGCTGGAGCCCCTCTTATGCGTACCAGCAAGAAGGATTTTATCCGGTTACGCTAAGAGTAACCTCTGATAAAGGCTGTACAGATAGCCTGACCAGAGAGTTAGAGATTTATCGGTTACCTCCGGCACCCACTCCTATAGCGGATACGGTTTGTTTCAGCGAGAGAGCCATCTTAGGGATGACACCTACAGATGGAAGACCCGGTGATGTGATCTATTGGTATGATGATCCGGCTGCCACTAGCTCTATTCTTCGAGGGCCTCAGTTTCTCACGAATACCTTAGCCTTTAGAGAAACCTTTTATGCAGAAACCATTTCTCAGAACGGCTGTGTGAGTGAGAGAGTATCAGTAGATGCTGTGGTGGTAGAACCAGAAATAGCCTGGATTACCGCCAGTGATTCTGTGCTGGAAGTTCCTTCTGCTATTCTTACGCTGGGCATAGGAGGAAACCTGGATGGCTTAGACTATGAGTGGGATTTTGGAGATGGGGTGCAGTCCACAGCCATAGAACCAGTACATGAATACCAATACCCAGGAAGATATGTGGTCAGGCTCAATACAACAGACGCTGTAGGCTGTGAATATGAGCTTAGCAGAGTCATAGAAGTAAAGAAAATTGTAGCTCTCTTTGTGCCAAGTGCATTTTCACCTAATGGTGATGGGCAGAATGATGAGTTCTTTATAAGAGAAAGATTATTGAATCAGTTCCAGATTCAGGTGTATAACCGCTGGGGGCAGCTAGTATATGAAGCTGATGACCAAAGGTTTACCTGGGATGGAGTTGGCCTCGATGGGGAACCTATTGCGGAAGGTGTGTACACATATGTGATAAACGCATTGGATGTGTTGGGAGACCTGGTCGAAGAAAGCGGCACGATAACCGTCTTGAGATAATCTATGCTTAGCTGAAATCAATGCGCCCATTCTTACAAAAAGAATGGGCGCTTTTATTTAATGTAAGATTACGTATTCTGATTAGTTCATGCTATTAATAGCTTCTACTGCTACTATTTCAGGTATACTTCTTTTAATAACTTCCTCTATTCCTGCTTTCATAGTCATATTACTCATGCTACAAGCCTCACAGTTTCCCAGAAGTTCCACTTCAAGAACCATGTCCTCTCTTAATCCATGCACTTTCACATCTCCTCCATCAGATTTTAGATAATCTCTAATGGAATCAAGAGCTGTTTCTATTTTTAATCGTAATGAATTATCCATTAAACTTGTTTACGAATCTATCTTTAATTCAGTTATTAAAAGCTTGGAAAAACTTTACCATACAAATGTATGAATTTTATTGAACACTTACCTCTACAGGAGAGGTAGGTGGCCGTTGTGCATTTCTAATCGCTATTTTTTGTGCAAGGTTTTGGCTCAAAGCGTTAAAAGCTTCTTTCATGATCTCATCTTTTCCCGCTACTGCTGGTATTCCTTCATCCCCACTGTTTACAACAGCTTCTCGCATAGGAATCTGGCCTAAAAGAGAAACCTTGAGGGTATCTGCTAACTTTTGCCCACCTCCCTTACCAAACAGAAAATATTTCTTTTCAGGGGCATCCTCAGGGACAAACCAGGACATATTCTCTACAACCCCCAGCACAGGAACACCAATCTGAGGATTCACAAACATGTCTGCACCTTTTGCCGCATCGTCTACAGCCACTTGCTGGGGCGTAGTAATGACTACAGCCCCTGTAAGGGGTAGGGCCTGTACCAGGGTTAAATGAATGTCTCCCGTTCCTGGGGGTAGGTCCAGTAAGAGGTAGTCTATTTCTCCCCAGTGCGTGTCAAAAATGAGTTGCCTTAGGGCTTTTGAGGCCATAGGTCCCCTCCAAACGATAGCCTGCCCGCTACCTACCAGTACCCCTATTGACATAAGTTTAACGCCATGCTTCTCAAAGGGGAGTAGCATATCTCTCCCCCCAATTTCCTGCATACGTGGCCTTTCTCCCTGAAATCCGAACATAAGGGGTACACTGGGACCGTATATGTCAGCATCTAGTAAGGCTACCTTAGCCCCAGACTGTGCCAGAGATACTGCTAGGTTAGCTGCCAGGGTAGATTTTCCCACTCCTCCTTTTCCGGAAGAAATAGCTACTATGTTCTTGATATTTGGGAGAGTCTGGTTACTCATATCTTTGGTAACTCTGGAAGTCATGTTAATCTTTACCTCAGCTTCCGCATCCACCATTAGCTTAACTGCATTAACACATGCGTTATGGATAGCGTCTTTCATGGGGCAAGCAGGGGTAGTCAGCACCACAGAAAAGAAAATGTTCTTTCCGTCTATCTTCAGATCTTCAATCATCTTTAGCGTTACCAGATCTTTCTTCAAGTCCGGATCATCTACATGACTGAGTGCAGCCAGCACCTTTTCTTTCGTAATTCCTCCTGATTTCTTCCCAAATAACATATTGAACCTTTATTTCTTAAGAACAAATGATCAACGACTTAGTTCCAGACTATTTCATCAAATTCTGTATACGCACTGAGTGCCAGCGAATCTACAACTCTAATGTCAGTAATCTCTCTTTTTCCTCTTTCACTTTCTCCTCTATCTCCAGAGAGAAGGATTTCTCCGAAAGGTTTATAATCATTCCAGGGATACATTCTCTCAGTACTTTCCTGATCGGCATCCTGATAATAGTCCCACTGGCTGATCAGATTAGTTTCCGGATCTACATAGACTAAGTATTTATTCTCTGGAGTAACTCCTACTTCTTCAAAAGTAAGCGATAATACATCAGAAAGTACGCCTGCCATGGTACTATCCTGTCCTACATACTTGAGGGTAACACCAGAATCCTTTAGCTTAAATGGCATAACTAACCAGTAAGCGTCGTTAATCCATATTCTTTTAGCCCTCTCTAGATACTTAGTTACGGAATCTGGTTCAGTCAGTTCTTCTCCATTTAATTTCACTCGTCCTGCCTCAGTGAAGAGATTATAAAGGTATGTACTAGAATCAGAAGGAACGTCAATTCTTACATTCCCCTTATGCTTATCCCAGGTTAGGGTTCGGAAGCCAAAAAAGTTCCAGCTTATATGGCGTGTGTCATCCCATGCCTTTCTTCCACCCATGGCATCCATCACCTTATCTGCAATTTCTATTGCCTTAGGGTCAGAAGCTTCCACATTAAATCCCTCCGAGGCAGGATTTCTCTCTGTTGGACCGGTTTCAGTAGTTTTAGGTGTTGAAGGCGTACAACTTGATATAATGCCTATGGCTAATGTGCATATTAATAGACGGAAAAAGAGAAATCGGGTATTCATTAGGGTTATTGGTTAGATATTGTTTGTAGTAGTTGATAACTTATAAACTAATTAGGCAAGTGAAAGGTTAACATTACCACTTACCAGCTAAAAATTTTATTTGACGGTCACCTTTGTGCATGATTATTGTCATAAATAGGAAAGATGGAAGATTATGTGCATTTTACTATAGATAATGTACACTTTATCGTTAGATCTTTCTTCTATAGATTAAAACCGTGGATTGAAGCGTTAACTTTACGTTAATCAGATCATATGAAGCAACACTACCTTTTATTCTAGGTACTATTAAGTAGAGATTTATTTAGGGGACTATCAATGAAAAAGACTAGCTGGATATGTTTATTCCTGGCTTTAAGTTCTTTGTGCAAGCTTTGTGCACAAAAACAGTCTGTATCTGCCAAGAAAGGGATCAAGGAATCCCCCAAATTCCAATTCGCTGATCCAAGGCCTAAATTTTTTGAGTTTTCCTTCCAAAACCTTCCCACTTCATCTAATCCTGTTTCATCTTCTAATACGGTAGTAGATCTTGCTGACCTGGAAAAGAGCAGTAGGTTATTTGCTGGTAAACTAAGGATTCCCTTGGTTTTTAAGGGTAAGCTAAATTTGATAGGAGAAGCGGGGTTGAAAAAAGAGCGTGCATACATAGGCACTACCTTAGGTGGAGCACTAGAAAACCCGCTAAAATTCACCAATATCAACTTCAGTCTGATAGGGGATTATGATCTCAAGAATGGAAACTCTCTGGCTTTCTATTCAAGAGCAGCCGTCAGAGCTGATGAATTAGACTATGGCGCAGCTAACCAGTATTCCTATACAGTGTCCGCTATTTACCAATTTAAGAGGGTGAATAATGGTCAGTTAGGAATAGGATTATATGGTTCCAGTAACTTCGGGCGACTTCAGGTTTTCCCTTCTATTCTTTACAACAAAGTCTATAATAATAGGCTGATCTTAAATGCCATGTTGCCTAAGGAAGTGTCTCTTACCTACAGAGCTAATGATAGGCTGAGCTACGTAGCAGAGCTTTCTGCAGAAGGGTCTAGTTATCTCATTACTAGAGCTACCTTAGATGGGTATGATGCCTTAGAATACAGAAGATCTCAGGTAGGGCTCTCCTTTGGGATAGAAAAACTGATTTCTGATGTGGCTGGTGTGAGTCTCTCTGCCGGTGTAGCCCAACCACTAAATGCTGTACTAGTGGAGCCTGGTAGACGTACCCGAGACAGAGTATGGACCTTTAATCAGAATATGATACCCTTCGTAAAGCTGTCCATCTTCGCTGTACCTCCTTCCAAGCTATGGGCAAAGTGTGTGAAATAGCCACTTGATCTTTTCCTCCTATTCCACGTACAGAAAATGAAACGAGCCTGTTTTGCAGGCTTTTTTTGTGTGTTAAATTTTGACTTAAAATATTTTCTCCTCTTGCCCGTCTACTTACTTGCATGGAGAATACATGGAAAATACAAGGCGAATCATTAACGGTGGCAGCAGACAAAACCCCTGGGATAGGGGACGTGATAGAGAATGAATCAGCGCGCCTCTTAGCATTTATCCGTTCAAGGGTACCCGACTGGGTAGATGCTGAAGATGTGTTGCAGGATGTTTTTTACCAACTATCTTCTACCGGTCTTGACTCCATTAATCAGGTTCAGTCATGGCTATTTACAGTGGCCAGAAACAGGATTACTGATATTTACCGAAAAAAACGTACGGCTTCATTCTCAGATATAGATAAGAAAAATCTGAAGGAGGAAGATGTGCCCGGCCTTGCAGATATTTTGCCAGACTTTTCCCAAAGCCCGGATGTAATGTTCACCAGAACCATCATCATGGAAGCGTTAGAGGAAGCCTTGGAAGAGTTACCAGAGAACCAGAGAGAGGTATTTGAGATGCATGAGTTTGAGGATATGAGTTTCAAGGAGATCTCAGCCTTAACCGGCGTGTCAGTGAATACCCTGCTATCCAGAAAGCGCTATGCGGTGGTATACTTAAGAAAAAGATTGGCAGAATTATACGAGAGTCTGTAATCAATAAAAATATTTCCTGTGTGAACAGGTCAGTGTACAATCAGTTTTGCATCATCATCAAGTAGAAAGACATGTGTAGAAGAAGAAAACACGGTGGAAAGAAATTCTTGTTAGGAATATTTGCAGTAGCAGGAATGGGATTCCTGGTTATGATTCTATGGAATACCCTCATTCCTAGCCTTTTTGGTGGGCCTTACCTCAGTTTCTTGCAAGCCCTGGGTCTGTTAATTCTCTCTAAAATCCTCTTTTCAGGTGGTCCTTGTAGAAGCAGAAGAGGAGGGTGGGGAGCTAAAGAAAAAATAAAGCATCATTGGAAAGAAAAAATACGGGAGAAAATGAAGCATATGAGTCCTGAAGAAAGAGAGGCGTTTAAGAAAAGCTTCAAAGGGAAGTGGAACAGATTTGATGTGGAGGTTTTTGAAGTAGAGGATGAGGAAGAAGAGAAAGATAATGGAGATGATCAGGACAAGGGTGATGATGCTCCTCCCAAGTCAGGCAAAGGGAGGAAGAAGAGTTAAGTTTATCCTGGTATTTTATTTGTCTGAGACTCCATTGGTCCCTTAGGGTTCAATGGAGTTTTTTCATTCTCCTTTGTAGAAAAGAAAAAATCTGACTAACTGGCAGGCTAAAGAAGGAGCATGCAGGATACGCTATTTTATTTGACGCACTTTCTGGATAGAAGGGGGCTAGAAAGAGGAAATGGAAATTGGCAGAAAAAGATCACAGAAGATCCTACTGCACGCTTTATCCCGGTTTGGGGAAGAAATAATCTGTTTGCAAAAGGTACCGATGAGGCCGTCTTCCTGGAGAAACAGCAGATTGACTCTCCGGAAGAAGCCATTTTTCTAGGTTCTACAGAGAAATACCACTACCTGGCTGTACTTATAGAAGATCCCTCAGAGCTTCCTTCTGAAGTTATTAGACAAGGAGAATGGGCTACCCTGAGAAGTAAGGCAGAAAGAATTCCTTACGAGGAGAATAGCCTTTTGGCATTCGCAGCCTACCTGTCTAACTGGCATGCTTCTGCTCAGTATAGTGGGAGAAGTGGGTATAAAACTGTAGTTACCAAAGGAGGCTTTGCCCGGGTAAGCCTGAATCCTGAAAAGGCCTATGAGCAATTTCCAAGAACAGATCCAGCCATGATTGTGCTGGTAGAACATGAGGGAAGATGTTTGTTAGGGAGAAAGGCTAATTGGGCCGAAGGACGTTATTCTGTACTAGCTGGCTTTGTGGAAGCCATGGAGTCAGTGGAAGAAACCATAAAGCGAGAAGTGTACGAAGAGACTAACATTAACGTCATCAGCACTACTTACATCTCTTCTCAGCCGTGGCCCTTTCCCGCTTCCCTTATGTTGGGATACCGTGCAAAGGCCAGTAATGAGGATATCATTCTGCATGACGGAGAATTAGAAGATGCCAGGTGGTTTAGCAGAGAGGTATTTGCTGAAGAGCTGCTATCAGGCAACCTAAAACTCCCTTCCTTTACCAGCATCTCTCATCACCTAATCAAACAGTGGTATGGAGAAGGTGGAGACTCTTTTGCTGACTTGCTCAAGAAAGCACCTTCCTAAGGGCGATTACGGATCTATATACTGGTGTTCTTTCAACCACTTTTCCATGGTCTCATAATAATTATCGCAAGCCTGCCATTGAAGGGAGGAGAGATCCTCGCCCCAAGCACAAGTGATACATTTCTGTAGGGAATGATTACATTGCTCAAATACTGAAACAGTAAGTTCTGAGTCTGGATTGGTACCTATGGTTTCTTCATACAGCTTTTTGGTCTTCCGCCAATCCACCTGGGAATCATTGGCACCAAATATAGCCAGGACAGGACAGTGCATGTTCAGGAGGGTTTTGTCAAAATCATTAATGACTACCCATAAACCACTCTCAGTATCATAATACCCTTTACTGGTATAGAGTTGCTGGTCTTGTAGATATTTTTTTCTGTCTTCTTCAGTAAGCTCTGATTCTGCCTGATATCCAAATAGTCTCCGGCTGGTGCTATCCTGCAGTAGTGGTCTAATGGCAGTTATATTATCCTCCAGACTACCTTCCGTGCAGTAAATCCTGTGCCCATCCATCCAGGCTTGATATAGCCTTTCAGCTTCTTCCCCACCCTTTCCTGCGATTAATAGGTTTGATTTAAGCAGATAGCCAAAGTTTTCCTTGTCGTCAGTTCCACTCACGGAAATCCAAAATTCTATGGGAAACTTCTCATTGATGAGGGGCACAATCCATCCTGCCCGACTGATTCCCCAAAAGCCTATCTTATCAGATCCGGAGATGTTTAACTTTTTGAGTTGCTGAATAGCTGCGATAGCCTCTTCCGCTGAATTTTCTATTGGTTGTTGTACGTTAAATACTCCTTCACTATTTCCACACCCCATTTTATCCCAAAGGCATACGGTTAATCCATAGGATACCAGCTTTTCTCTTAGGCCGGAGTACCAATTGCCTTCTACAAAATTAGTTTCTCCATATCCGGGGATAATGATGATGACTGCTTTTGAGGTTTGGTCGCCTAGTTTTTCTATTAAGCCCCTCAACGTCTTATTCTCGAACTGAAATTCAAATGGTTCTGATGAGATTTGGCTGAATGAATTGGGAATAAGGAAAAGGAAAGAGAAAAATATCGTAAGGGCTATGGGTCTACTCATATTATCGTGTTGTTCTTTTATTCACTACCTAATGTATGGAAAGGACATAGAAAAGGATAGTTGCATATCTAAGGGTCATATTCAGGTAACATAGAAAGTGCATATTGCTGCTGAAACCCTAGCTAAACCCTGAATACTGTGGCAAAC
>JBCDBC010000080.1:0-10336 GCA_039184535.1 Bacteroidota bacterium
ATTATTTAGATTTCCAGATATTTATAAGAATGATCCAGAAGGGATCACACTGAGACACTACTAATCGTTTTATTTTGACCATTTACTTCATACCAATCCACCCTCCCTATCCCTGAATCCAGGGATATTGATTTTTCCCCTTTTCCGGTGTAAAACGAGCGTTGATGAGAGATGTTTCTTTGTAGAAACCATTAAAAAATCATCAATATGCGTAATCTTCTTTACTTCATTTTCACATTGCTCATATGCTTCTTCAGTGAGTCTTCCCTGATGGCGCAAGGCTTCGACCAGGATAACACCTTGATAGGGATCGGAATAGGCGTAGGAAGTAGATATACTGGGAACACCATACCGCCTATAGGGGCACATTTCGAGAAGGGCGTGGCAGAGAAAATCAGCGTAGGAGCCTTTGCCGGTTTCACTTCCACAGAACTAAGCGACTTCAAAAGCACCATCATCCTAGTAGGTGGACGCGGAGCTTATCATTATGGAAACCATCTGGACATTCCTGATGAGTGGGATCTGTATGGGGGATTGGGCATTTACTACGTCAATACCAGCATAAAATCTGAAGTCAGGAGTGGGTTTGGAACAGAAACGGGAAGTTCCAGCAGTGGATCAGTAGATCTGGGCTTCTTTACCGGGGCCAGGTACTACTTCTCTGATCAGGCGGGTGTATTTGCAGAATTAGGGACCAGCCTGGCATGGATACAGCTAGGACTGGCTTTAAAACTATAGTCTTTTTCAACCTAATATGGTTTGTAGTATGTCGGTCTACTGTAGAAGATCGGCATGCTCATGTCACACAGTTCAGGTCATTATACCAGCTGCTACCTATTAGTCCTTTTTCTTTTGGAAGGTTTTATGCGTATGTAAATAAGCTTGTTACGCTTGTTTCCCATTTCCCGCTGCTCTATTTCGAATTCTCCTATAGACTTCATTAAGGGAGTGAGCTTTTGGAAGCCATAATTCCTGGCGTCAAAATTAGGCCTTTTCTTTTGCAACAAATTCCCCACATCTCCCAGGTAAGCCCATCCATCATCATCTGATAAATCAGAAATAGTGGTTTTGATCAATTTTATATCCTTAGAGGTAATTTTATCCAGACCGTCTCCCTGGGGCTTGGGGGCTTCTTTTTTATCTGAAGGGTCCTGTGTCTGGTTTTTGAGAATTTCTATGTAAACAAATTTATCGCAGGCTACAATGAATGGATTAGGGGTTTTTCGCTCCCCAAGACCTATTACCAGCATTCCGGCCTCCCGAAGTCTGGTAGCTAATCGGGTAAAATCGCTATCACTAGAAACCAGACAAAAGCCATTTACCTTACCTGAATACAGGATGTCCATGGCATCAATGATCATGGCAGAATCAGTGGCATTCTTTCCGGTGGTATACCCATACTGCTGAATAGGCGTTATGGCATTCTCTAACAATAGGCTTTTCCACTTACCCAGATGAGGTTTAGTCCAATCCCCATAAATACGTTTGATGGTAGGATTACCGTATTTGGCTATTTCTTCCATCATTTCCTTCACATGGGCCGAAGGAATATTATCCCCATCTATGAGTACTGCGAGATTCATTTCTGTACTTACATTATATCTCCCTCAAATCCAACAACCGGATCTCATTAAAATACATAGAGTGACAAATGACAGTTATGAACTAAGGGATCTCCACAGATAAAAGGTGGCGTAACCTTCCCATCCTGTCCACAGCTTGGCGTATTCTTCTATTTCCTCATAGGTGGGCTTCCTGTCCATGCCCAGCTGTTTCTTGATGGCATTATGCAGGCCTACGTCCTGAATGGGAAAGCCGTTGGTGTAGCCCAAGCATTTCATGAGGACATATTCTGCTGTCCACTTCCCTACCCCTCTGATGGCGACCATATCTGCTACGGGGTCTTCGCTTGATAGCAGTTTTTCTTTGGTTAAGTTTCCGGAAGAAATCTCCTTAGCTACTCCTATGAGGTATTCGGCTTTACGCTGAGATACCTGCATAGGTCGCATAACTTCCGGTTCCAGCTCTGCTATTACTGACGGATGAGGAAAGGCGTAAAGTGTATGGCCCTCATACTCACGGGAAGCTCCCCACGCTTGGGTGATGCGCTGCTTAAGTCGGTAGGCGAAGGTAAGGTTGATCTGCTGTCCCAGTATAGCCCAACTTATGGCTTCAAACAGGTCTGGCATTCTGATCAACCGCATACCGGGATACTTAGGGACTACAGGTCCCAAAAGTGGACAGACTGACATCTGGTCATAGAAGGGTTGAAGATCTCTTGTCATATCCAGCCACTCAGAAACATAGTTCTGTAAATAACTAAATTCGGCTTCATTTAATTCTTCCGAGAACTGAATGTGCACCGCCCCATTTCCTTCAAAGATCTCTCCGACTACGCTTTTTTCTCCAAGGGTAAACAGCTTGAGCAGTCGGTCTCCATCTACTTTCCAGACAGGTTCATCTGTGTTTCTGTTCAGAAACCTCAGACATTCTCGAAAATGAAAAGGCTGAATTGGGCTAAGAATGGATTTCATATATATCTTCTTAGCCTGCAAGCTACCTACTTAGGCGTTACTTTGCATCCAAAAATATATCAGCAAAATCCCAATAACACTGTTATATTTTCTATCTTAATTTTTTATTCTTCATAAATGTCAAATTCTGCTGAAACAGCCTTCATTTTCTCCACATCTGCAAAGTCTGCATCCGTCATCTCGGATAAGGCTTTCAGATAAAGATCAAACTGACCATTTTTAAAAATAGTCAGCATTTTCCCACCTTCTTTACAGCTGGCAGCATGCCATACATTTGGGGGAACAGTAATGGTATCACCGGGTTTGCCTACTATGGTCTGGTCGTCAAAGATTAGCTCTATTTCACCTTCCAGAATGTAGAAGATTTCTGTCATGATTTTGTGATGATGACGGCCCAGATAGAATCCAGGTTTCATGGTATCTTCCACCATGCTCAGTTCTCCACCCGTATCACGAGAAGAGAGCTTTACATAGCAGTGGTCCTGGGAGTAATCAAAATCTTCTCCCTTACCTTTTCGAATGACCTGAAATGTGTTCATGGGGCTAAATGGGTTAATAATTCAATTGGGTATTATCGGATGCTTTAGGCGAATGAGCATGCTTTCAGTAAAGATTCCAGGAGTAAAGAATCCCGGACCCTTTACAGGGCCCGGTTGTCATCCCTAACAATGGAATAACAGGCTACTAACCATCTTTCTTCATGGTTTGCAGTAAGGCAAATACATCTATGATCAACATGATGAGGGGAAAGGCTGCTGCTTGTATTCCTCCGCCTGAACTCAATGCATGTACCAAATCCATTAATTCTGTAGCTGTTCTCATCACTAGATACAGCTGGATCATAGCAGCATTTTTCTTCAGTAGCGCAAACAAACCTATTATGCCAGTTGACAGGTTACGCGCAATGTAAAGCCCCATGGGCCCGCCAAGGGAAAGGGCACCAGCTGTATTTAGTGCTTCCCAAGCCCCAAACTGCATGCTAGGATTGACATATGCGAGTATGCTAAACATAAATGTCATGGCCGTCACAACCCATACATAGATCGTGATCCATTTTGGAGTAGTAGTAGACATAGTGTCAAAAGTTTAGGTTAAGATTCATGTAAAGGTCATACAATCTATTCTTGCCATAGGTATAGAAACAGGGAGTTCAACTGTAAAAATGAGCCTAGGATAATGTGGGATCAAATGAACTTCATCTTATCTCTGGGTAGTGAGGGAGTCTTGAAGTAGAAGGTATTATTATTCAAAAATAATTAACATCGTTATATTTTTTACCATAATAATAATTGCAACCCACACCTATTCTTATCTATCTTTTGTCTAATTATACTTAGCCTAAAGAGACCCATACTCAGCTTAATGCCAAGAGCTTACTCCATTCTGATAGTTGATGATGATGAGGACATCCTCCTCTCCGCTAAAATGGTCCTCAAAAGACACTTCAATTCCGTAACTACAGAGAATAATCCCCACAAACTGGAACAGCTACTACAGGCTTCTCCTATATCATTGGTCCTACTGGACATGAACTTCACCTCCGGCTTTACCAGTGGAAAAGAAGGATTACGGTGGCTAAAAAAAATAAAGAAGATCTCTCCTGAGACCCAGGTAATCTTAATGACAGCTTTTGGAGATGTACAGTTAGCCGTAAGAGGCATGAAAGAAGGCGCGGCCGACTTTATTCTTAAGCCTTGGGAGAATGATCAGCTCATACAGATTATCAAACAAATAAAGGGAGACAAGCCTTCTCCTACGCCTAAGCCAACCAAATCCAGAACCAGTGCTTCTACCTCTACCAAAACAGAAATCATAGGGCAAAATAGCCAAATGCAGGGCCTGTTCTCTGTCATTCAGAAAGTAGCGCCTACGGATGCCAATGTGCTCATATTAGGAGAAAATGGTACAGGAAAAGAGCTTTTTGCCCGGAGAATACATGAGGAGTCCAACCGATCCTCAGCCCCCTTCATACAAGTAGACCTGGGAGCTTTGGCAGAAAACCTTTTCGAGTCGGAGCTATTTGGGCATGTGAAAGGGGCCTTTACAGATGCAAGAGAAGATAGAAAGGGAAGGTTTGAGGCAGCCGAAGGCGGAACGCTTTTTCTGGATGAGATTGGAAATTTATCCCTACCCTTGCAAGCCAAACTTCTCACGGCTCTTCAAAGCAGAACCATCACCCGGGTAGGATCTAATAAGGTCATCCCTGTAAACATAAGGCTGATCTGCGCGACCAATAAAAACATACAGGAAATGGTCAAGGAAGGCAGCTTCAGGCAGGACCTTCTTTACAGAATTAATACCGTTCCCCTAACCCTTCCTGCTTTAAGAGAAAGAGTCTCTGATCTTCCTGAGTTGATAAAATTCTTCGCCAAAAGGTATGCAGATAAATATCAGACTTCTGTTATCACCCCTGGGCCAACTGTTCTAAAACAACTTGAAAGCTATCATTGGCCAGGGAATGTGAGAGAATTACAGCATATGGTAGAAAGAGCTACCATCATGGGCATAGACAGCTTACTGCAATTTTCCCCAACAGAAGAAGCCACCTCTCCAGCCATATCAGATAGTCTGAATCTGGAAGACAGGGAGAAGCAGGCTATTCTCCAGGCATTAAAAAAGTATAGCGGGAACATCAGCAAAGCGGCCAAGGAATTGGGACTAGGGAGAACTACTTTATACAGGAAAATGGACAAATATGGCCTTTAGGGAATGAAGACATTCAGACTACAACTTATCATTCGGGTCCTTGGAATTATACTCATCATCTGGGGGATCAAGCTTACTTCCTTACAGGAAGACCCCAAGTGGATGACGCAAATTCTCCTATGGGGCTTGATGATAGGGCTGGTCATAGAACTCATCTATTTTGTAGAAAAGACCAACAGGGATCTGAGTAATTTCCTACTAGGCATTAAATATAAAGACTTCACCCAAACCTTCTATGAAGGAAAACAGGGCAAGTCCTTCTCCCTTTTACACAACTCCTTTAATCAGATCATCAATAGCTTTCAGGATCTAAGGGCAGAGAAAGAATCCCATTATCAGTACTTGCAGTACGTAGTAGAACAGGTCAGGGTAGCGCTAATCTGTTATAACACAGAAGGGGAAGTAGTACTTATGAATCATGCCGCAAAGGATATTTTGGGCAGGCCTCACTTGAAGTATTTGAACTCCCTTCAAAAACTGGTTCCGGAACTCTACGCTGTCATACAAGAAATTGAAGCAGGAGAAGGGAAACTGATCAAGTTTGTAGTTAATGGCCAACTCAAGCACGTGTCTGTTCAGGCCAGTGCCTTCAGCCTGCAGGATCAAGGTTATACCCTACTCTCTCTGCAGGATATCCGACAGGAACTGGATGAGAAGGAGATGGAGAGTTGGCAGAAACTGATACGCGTGCTTACCCATGAGATCATGAACTCGGTTACGCCCATTATTTCCCTTTCAGGTGTCATACATGAATACTTGGCGGATGAGGATAATCAGGCCATCCCTTTAGCCACTATACCGGAATCACATGCAGAAGACATGCTTCAGGGCATACAAACCATAGAGAAAAGGAGCAAGGGGCTATTGCAATTCGTGAAGGCCTACCGTAACCTTACCCGAATTCCTCCACCGGAATTCGAGATGGTAGATTTGGCCTACATTCTCCACCAAATTCTGGTACTCTTAAAAGCTGAATTGGAAACTGCCCACATAGCTGTCACTACGGACTTACCTGATAAGCTGCCTGTATATGCTGATGCCAAGCTTTTGGAACAGGTGTTTATTAACCTCATCAAGAATGCCATGGAAGCAGTAGCCAGTCAGAAACAGCCTCTCATCAAAGTCCAGGGATTTACTGATCCTCAACAGAAGGTAGTTATCCAGATTCACGATAATGGGCCTGGCATTCCTCTGGAACTTCAGGATAAACTCTTCATTCCGTTCTTCACCACTAAAAGCCAGGGTTCTGGTATAGGCCTAAGTCTTTCCCAACAAATTATCCGCATTCATAAAGGAGAAATTACCTTCAAAAGCGAAAGAGGAAAGGGAAGTGTGTTTACCATTTCTCTCTGAGCCTGGAAAGAACAAAAGACTACCTATTCCCAGAATGAAAATTCTCATAATTTCTGAATCCTGTTGATCTTTATATCTGCCACCAGTAGGATACGCTGGTTAGCCCGAATCCGGATCTTCCTTCTTTCTACATTCAGGTACACCATCCTACCTACCTGGTCCTCCACCTCCAGCTGATATAAGAAGCGCATAATAGCAGGGAGCTTCCCTGATACACTGAAGTGGTCCTCTATCAATTCATAGCCAGATAAGATCTCCTTCTTTTCTGTCGGTAGAGAAATCATCTTTACTCCCTGCTGTTGACTCTTTTGCGTGAGGTATTCTACAAACTGAAAATGACTGTTAAGTGGGGTCAGTCTATTTCCATTCTGTTGGCTGCGGGAAGTCAACTTTTCTAATTCTACTCTTTGCTCTTGGAGCAGAATATCTGCCGAGGCAATTTTTTGAAGGGGCTGCTGGTGTAGTTGGTAGTTTTCCCAGGCTACTTTGCCTATTCTCCCAAATTGAGCAATAAGGATCAGACATAGGACCAGACTTACTCCCAGACCTACTAAAATCCTGATATGAAAGCTAAGCTTACTCATGTTTCAGATTTAAGCTTATCACAAACTCATAACGCCTAGATGCATGGTCATAGGTAGAAGAAATTATCTGCACACCCTCAAATAGCTTCCCCCTTGAAAGACTGGATAGAAAGGCTGATAAAGAAGCACTTTCACTGGACCAGCCAGCTATCCATATGTCTCTTGAGATATCCTTTCTTCCCTGATCCAGCATCCATTGCCTCAGTTCTTTTTCCGTAGGAAAACATAAATACTTGTCCAGAAAAATATCAGGAGGGAGATACGTTAACAGCTGGTCTAATGCATAAGTCAGGTATGAGACCGTTTGTTCTCTAGATTTTTCTGCCTTGGTGAGAAAGTCCTGATGCTGTTGAATTTCGTATTGTTGATCTGCCAATTTAGTCAGAATAGCCTGATGCTTACTAATGTTTAGCTCAGCCTGATTGTTCTGATGAATTAGCCAAAAAGCTCCCAAGACACTTAGTACAAGAATAAATAGCAAGCCGGCTGCCAGTATAGCTCCAGTTTTGAGGAGCTTAAGGTAGCGGGAGAACTGCTGATCTTGTTCAAATGGGGGTAGCCATCCTAACAGATCCTTTCCTCTTGCCAGGGTATGTTGGGCCACTGCTCCCATGGCAGGAAGTATGCCTTCTTTTACTCCTTCCAGGTCCTCTAAAGGCCATATCACTCCAGGATGAAAACTAAGACTTACTATCCTTCCAGAGAATTCCGATAAGCTTTCAGATACAGCTATAAGTCTATCTTTTCTTATTAGAGCCACTGAAAGTTGCTCATTCTCCAAGGGAATTTGCTGGGCCACAAAGGTGGAGTTGTCTTCCACCTGAATTCCCATGACAGCTGAAAATATATCCTGAGTATGGAAGGGAATGTTACTTACTACCACTTCCTGAACGTCAATGAATACACACAGAGGCCAGGCAGGAAAGTGATTCAACTCTTTTATGAGTTCCTTCTTACTTAGGCCAGTGGCTTGCGCCAAAAGTTCCCAATTGTCCTTTGATCTGATGAGCCTCGCCATATTAAACCGACCTTCTTCCGGTTGTAAACTTACTCCAATGATCCTATCGTACCCATACCAGCCTATGTATTCCAGTACCTTCATCTTAGTTGTAATAGATTACTGGTGTGATATAAATGATAAGAGAACTATCTAGTTTACTCTTCTCCCTACTACTGAAAAACCACTTGAGAACAGGTATACGACTTAGAAAAGGAATCCCAGAACCGCTTTCATTGGTTTCTTCTCTGGAAAGGCCGCCCAGAATAACGGTTTCTCCATTCCTGACCCTGATAGTAGATTCAAACTTCCTGGTAGATATGGTAGGGGGAACTTTCGGGTCAAAGGTCCCGACTGGATTGGTAAAGTCGGGAATCAGGTCCAGGGTAACCATATCATCATCAGAAATATAAGGTTTGACCGTGAGGTTAATATTAGCTTCTATCTTTTCGAAGCGTTGGGTAAACTGATTGAAATTATTTACTGCGCCAGTACTACTGGTTTGAGTATCCAGTAGGTAATACTGGGTTTGTCCAATAGTAAGAGTGGCTTCACGCCCATTCAGCATAGAAAGTACGGGTTTCATTTTAATATTCAGATTTCCTTGGGATTCCTGGGCGCGGAGTTGAATGTAGAAATTGCTACTTAATCTACCCAGACTGCTCAAGAAAGGAACCCCGGAATTGGTCAGAATATCATTAGCCTCCTGGCCTGTGAGGGTATAGTCTATACCCGGTAGAACCTGCTTGGTGACAGCCAGAGAATCACCCAGCACCCTCAGGCCTGCCTTGAGACCTGTGGCCAACAACCTGGATTTGTCTAGCTCCACCACTATCATCTCTACCTTGACCATAGGAATGGGCTGATCTACTTGCTCTAGAAAATAAGTGATGTCTTGAACACGGTCAGTGGGGCCTCTGAGGATGATCCTATTTAGCTCTGCATATTCTATAATTTCAATGCCTTCCAGTGATTTAGGTGGAATAAGCTCTATGGCCTGTTCGCTAGGTCTGTACTTCAATTTAACTATACTAGTAGCCCTCAATCCCTCCAACTCTTTAGCTCCTACCAGAATTAAGCCCTCCTCCTTCTTGTAAGTATAGGGGGTCCCCTGAAATACATGCTTAAGGATACTCTCCAGTTTGCCCGAATCCAACTGAACCGTTACGCTTCCTTCCAGCTTCTCGAAGATGAAATAATCTACCTTACTCTCTTGAAAAATGGCCTTAATGAGTTCTTCCAGATCAGCATTTTCTGCCTCCATACTGAGAAATTCTCCCATCTCACCTTCAATGATCTCTACCCTAAAATCGGTTCCCCCTTTTCTGAATCTTCTGGAAGGATCGGGATTTGCAGGCTTGCGATTTATTCTCTGGGCGGAAGAGGTTTCCTGCTCTGGAGTATCCATCTCTAGACTGGAGACAGGATTCACCACATAATATCCCTTACGAGAACGGGATAGTTTGAAACCATTACCAATGAATAGCAGTCTTAGGCCTTCTTCCAAGCTAGTAGGAGGTAGAAAACCGGAAACAAGGCCATCCACTCTGGGTTTCATCACTATCCTCTGCCCACTAAGGCGAGAAATTTCTCTTACTACTTTTCTTAAACTATCACCCTCTAAGTCATAGGAGAGGAGTTTGTCTTCATAATTGATTTTCAGGGGTTTAGGTAGAGGTTCTTCAGGGATTTCTTCATAAGGGATAAATCTCAATATGCTTCCTGTTTCTTCTATGGTCAATCCATAGGTTTTACAGATAAACAGAAATACTTCCTTTAAAGAAGAGTTGGACAGATTCATGGTCATTCTCAAGGAAGGGTCATCATCTATAAAGACATTGACATTATGGGCCAAACCTAAGGCCCTAACATATTCATGCAAGGGAACATCCTTGAGTTGTAAAAGGGTATTCTCCTCTAAACCTGGAATCACCATCGAAAGAGAATCCAGTTTTTGGCCCAGTTCAAGAAACCTACTCTCAGCCTCTGATTGGCTGAGCCCTCGAGACAAGAGCATACATCCAAGAAGCCACAGGATGTACCTTCTAGTTAATCTACTATACATCATTCTCCTGTTGAGAAATTCTATTATTAGTGAAAGGAAAACTTTACTAGGGAGAGCAGGAAAAGGATAGACTCCTAAAAACCCCTATGCTAGTGCC